>JBGSHR010000290.1:0-3648 GCA_041752155.1 Thiobacillaceae bacterium
GGGCGACGGCGCAACTGGCCCGGCTGCAACTGGGCTACGCCACGATACGTGCGCCGTTCGGCGGCGTGGTGGGTGCCAAGCTGGCGTTTCCCGGCGCTGTGGTGAAGACCAACGACACCGATCTGGCGGTGATCAACCGGGTGCGCCCCCTGTACGTGAGTTTCGCCGTGCCGGAACGGCATCTGCCGGCCTTGCGCGCCGCCATGGCGCGGTCCCACGGCCTGGGGGCGGAGATCACCCTGCCCGGGGTGGCGGATCAGCGTTTCGCCGGCCAGGTGCGTTTTATCGACAACGCGGTGGATAGCGCCACCGGCACCATCCAGATGAAGGCCACCCTGGCCAACGACCAGGAGCTGCTGTCCCCGGGCCAGTTCGTCAACGTGAGCCTGACCCTGGATGTGCTGCGCGATGCTGTGGTGGTGCCGGTGGAGGCGGTGCAGCAGGGGCCACATGGGCCTTTCGTCTTCGTGGTGAAGCCGGATCAGGGCGTGGCCCTGCGCCCGGTGCGGGTGGACGACCACCAGCAGGGCCTGGCCATCGTCGCCCAGGGCCTGGCGGCGGGGGAAACCGTGGTCACCGACGGGCAGTTGCGGCTCACGCCCAAATCCCGGGTGAAGATCAAGACGGACGCCGGCTCGGCCGCCCAGGCCGGACGGAAGCGGGAATAGGGGCGGTGATTGACGCGCTCCCCCTCTCGGCTCTTCCCACGGCGTGGGGGAGGGGCTAGCCATGCAACTGCCTGAACTGTGCATCCGCCGGCCGGTGATGACCACGCTGCTGATGGCGGCCTTTCTCATCTTCGGCGTCATCGCCTACCGTTTCCTGCCGGTGTCCGAGCTGCCCAACGTGGACTTCCCCACCATCTCGGTGAGCGCCTCCCTGCCCGGGGCCTCGCCGGAGACCATGGCGGCGGCGGTGGCCACACCCCTGGAGGCCCAGTTCTCCACCATCGCCGGGGTGGACACCATCACTTCCACCAGCGCCCAGGGCGCCACCTCCATCACCCTGCAATTCGATCTGGACCGGGACATCGACGCCGCCGCCCAGGACGTGCAGTCGGCCATCGCCGCCGCCCAGCGCAAGCTGCCGGCGGATATGCCGACGCCGCCCTCGTTCCGCAAGGTGAACCCGGCGGATTCACCGGTGTTTTATCTCGCCATGCTGTCGCCCACGCTGTCCATGACGGCGTTGAACGAGTACGCCGAGACCCAGTTGGCCCAGCGCATCTCCACCATCCCCGGCGTGGCCCAGGTGCAGATCTACGGCGCCCAGAAGTACGCGGTGCGCATCCAGGCCGACCCGGACCAGCTGGCTTCCCGGGGCATCGGCATCGACGAGCTGCAAAAGGCGGTGAGCAGCGCCAACGTCAACCAGCCCACCGGCACCATGGACGGCGCCCGGCAGATATTCTCCCTCAAGACCAACGGCCAGCTGGAAACGGCGGCCGCCTACGGCCCGTTGATCGTCGCCTACCGCAACGGCGCGCCAGTGCGCCTGCAGGAGGTGGCCCGGGCGGTGGACAGCGTGGAGGACAACAAGCGCGCCAACTGGCTGGGGGACAAGCGCTCCATCATCCTGGCGATCCAGCGCCAGCCCGGGGCCAACACCATCCAGACGGTGGAGGCCATCAAGGCCATCCTGCCCGCCTTCCAGGCCAAGCTGCCTGCCTCGGTGGAGCTGAACGTGCTGTACGACCGCAGTCTTTCCATCCACGAGTCGGTCAACGACGTGCAGTTCACCCTGGTCCTGGCCGGCTGCCTGGTGATCCTGGTGATCCTGCTGTTCCTGCGCAATTTCTCCGCCACGGCCATCCCCGCCCTGGCCTTGCCCATCTCGGTGATCGGCACCTTCGCCGTCATGTATCTCCTGGACTACAGCCTGGACAACCTGTCCCTGCTGGCCCTCACCCTGTCGGTGGGCTTCGTGGTGGACGACGCCATCGTCATGCTGGAGAACATCGTGCGCCACGTGGAGCGGGGGGAGCCGCCGTTCCAGGCGGCCATCAAGGGGGCGCGGGAGATCGGCTTCACCATCGTCTCCATGACCCTGTCCCTGATCGCCGTGTTCATCCCGGTGATGTTCATGGGTGGCATCATCGGCCGCCTGCTGCACGAATTCGCGGTGACCATCTGCGCCGCCATCCTGGTGTCCGGCTTCGTCTCCCTCACCCTCACCCCCATGCTGGCCAGCCGCTATCTCAAGGCCGATGCCGGGCGCCGCCACAACAAGCTGTACTGGTGGTTCGAACGCGGCTTCGCCGCCCTGCTGGCCGGCTACCGGGTCAGCCTGCAAGGGGCCATGGCCCATCCGCGCTGGATCCTGGCGATCTTCTTCCTCACCCTGGGCGCCAGCGTCGCCCTGTACCTGAAGATCCCGAAAGACTTCCTGCCCAGCAGCGACACCGGCCGCATCATCGCCTTCACCGAGGGCGCCCAGGACACCTCCTTCGCCGCCATGGTGGAACGCCAGCGCAAGGTGGCGGCCATCGTCGCCCAGGACCCCAACATCGCCACCTTCATGTCCGTGGTGGGGGCGGGCGGTTCCCGCATCACCCCCAACACCGGCATCATGCTGTTCACCCTCAAGTCCCGGGACCAGCGCGCGCTCAGCGTGGACCAGATCATCCAGGAACTGCGCCCCAAGCTCGCGACGGTGCCGGGCATCAAGGTCTCCCTGCAAAACCCGCCGCCGATCCGCATCTCCGGCCAACTCACCACCGCCCAGTACCAGTACACCCTCCAGGACACGGACCTGGAGGAGCTGTACCGCTGGAGCGAGGTGCTGCTGGAGCGCCTGCGCCAGTTGCCCGGCTTCGTGGACGTGAACACCAACCTCAACGACAAGAGCCCGGTGATCGCCCTGGAGGTGGATCGGGACAGGCTGGCCGCCCTGGGCCTCACCTTCGGCCAGGTGGAGGACGCCCTGCAAAGCGCCTATAGCTCGCGCCAGATCTCCACCATCTACGGCGCCACCAACCAGTACCAGGTCATCCTGGAGCTGGCCCCCGCGTTCCAGGCCGATCCGGCCACCCTGTCCCGGCTGCACGTGCGCGCCAGCAGCGGCAAGCTCATTCCCCTGGACACCGTGGCCCGGGTGACGCGCAAGTCCCAGGCCCTCACCGTCAACCATCTGGGCCAGCTGCCGGCGGTGACCCTGTCCTTCAACCTGCAACCCGGCGTGTCCCTGGGCGAGGCGGTGGCGCGCATCAAGGCCCTGGAACAGGAACTGCGCCTGCCGGTGTCCCTGAACACCGGCCTGCAGGGCGCCGCCCAGGCCTTCGAGGAGTCCCAGCAGGGCCTGGGCATCCTGCTGCTGGTGGCGGTGCTGGTGGTCTATCTGGTGCTGGGCATCCTGTACGAGAGCTTCGTCCACCCCCTGACCATCCTCTCCGGCCTGCCCGCCGCCGGCCTGGGGGCCCTGCTCACCCTGATGCTGTTCCGGGTGGACCTGTCCCTGTACGCCTTCGTCGGCGTCATCATGCTGATCGGCATCGTCAAGAAGAACGCCATCATGATGATCGACTTCGCCCTGGCCCGGCAGCGCGGCGAGGGCATGGCGCCGGCCGAGGCCATCTTCCAGGCCTGCCTGGTGCGCTTCCGCCCCATCATGATGACCACCATGGCGGCCCTGGCCGGCACCCTGCCCATC
>JBGSHR010000291.1:0-14523 GCA_041752155.1 Thiobacillaceae bacterium
GCGCCGGATCGCGAAAGAACTGGAGCACGAACACGGCGACCAGCCACAGCGGCAGGGCCCAGGCCCAGCCGGCCAGCCAGGTTGCCGCGAGAGCGGCCACCAGGGAGAGGGCGAGGAAAGGCCAGCCTTCCCGGGCGATGAGGGGATGGGGCCAGGGGGCCTTGGCGGGCGGGGGGGTAGCGATGCTCATGGGCTGTAAATGGATAGGGGGAAGGGCGGGGCCGGTTAACGCCCTGAGCCCTTCCCCCTATCGCGTCCGGTTAGTTGCGGGTCTTGTCGACCAGTTTGTTGGCCTTGATCCAAGGCATCATGTCGCGCAGCTTCTCGCCCACCACCTCGATGGGATGCTCGGCGGTGAGACGGCGGCGGGCGGTCATGGACGGATAGTTGGTCTTGCCTTCCAGTATGAACATCTTGGCATAGTCGCCGTTCTGGATGCGCTTCAGGGCATTGCGCATGGCGGCGCGCGACTCCTCGTTGATGACCTCGGGGCCGGTCACGTACTCACCATACTCCGCGTTGTTGGAGATGGAGTAATTCATGTTGGCGATGCCGCCCTCGTACATCAGGTCGACGATCAGTTTCAGCTCGTGCAGGCACTCGAAGTAGGCCATCTCCGGGGCGTAGCCGGCCTCGGTCAGGGTCTCGAAGCCCATCTTCACCAGTTCCACGGCGCCGCCGCACAGCACGGCCTGCTCGCCGAACAGGTCGGTCTCGGTCTCCTCGCGGAAATTGGTCTCGATCACGCCGGCGCGGGCACCGCCGTTAGCGGCGGCGTAGGCCAGGGCGATGTCCTTGGCTTTGCCGGACTTGTCCTGGTGCACGGCGATCAGGGAGGGCACGCCGCCGCCTTGCAGATAGGTGGAACGCACGGTGTGGCCGGGGCCCTTGGGGGCGACCATGATCACGTCCAGGTCGGCGCGCGGCACGATCTGGCCATAGTGCACGTTGAAGCCGTGGGCGAAGGCCAGGGTGGCGCCTTGCTTGATGTTGGGCGCAATCTCGTTCTGGTAGACGTCGGGCTGCTGTTCGTCCGGCACCAGGATCATGACCACGTCGGCGTCCTTTACCGCGGCGCCCACTTCCTTCACGGTCAGACCGGCGGCCTTGGCCTTGTTCCAGGAAGCCCCGCCCTTGCGCAGGCCGACGGTGACCTTGACGCCGGAGTCCTTCAAATTGTTGGCATGAGCATGGCCTTGGGAGCCGTAACCGACGATGGCGACCTTCTTCTTCTTGATCAGGGAGAGGTCGGCGTCTTTTTCGTAGTAAACCTTCACGGATATTCCTTTCAGTTCAATCAAATTTTCATAATGCGGTCGCCGCGACCGATCCCGGAGGCGCCGGTACGCACGGTTTCCAATATGGCGGCAGGATCCAGCGCCGCCAGGAAGGCATCCAGTTTGGCCCCTGGCCCGGTCAGCTCGATAGTGTAGGTCTTGTCCGACACATCCAGGACACGCCCGCGGAAGATATCCGCCATGCGCTTGAATTCATCACGCAATTCGCCGGTGGCGCGCACCTTGACCAACATGAGTTCGCGTTCGATGTGGCTGCCGTCGGTCAAATCCTGCACCTTGACCACGTCCACCAGCTTGTTCAGCTGCTTGGTGATCTGCTCGATCACATCATCGGAGCCGCGCGTGACGATGGTCATGCGTGACAGGGTTGCATCCTCGGTGGGCGCCACGGTGAGGGACTCGATGTTGTAACCGCGCGCCGAGAACAGGCCGGAGACCCGGGACAACGCGCCGGACTCGTTTTCCATGAGTAGGGAAATGATGTGCCGCATGGGATTACACCAAAATCATTTCGGACAAGCCCTTGCCGGCGGGGATCATGGGGAACACGTTCTCGCGCGGGTCGGTGAGGAAGTTCAGGAACACCAACCGGTCCTTGTATTTGCCGAAAGCGTCACGTAAGGCGGACTCCACATCCTCCGGCCGCTCGATGGTCATGCCGACATGGCCGTAGGCCTCCGCCAGTTTGACGAAGTCGGGCAGTGAAGTCATGTAGGACTCGGCATAGCGCTCTTCGTAAAAGAATTCCTGCCATTGGCGCACCATGCCCAGGTAGCCATTGTTGAGCAGGATGATCTTGAGGGGGAGCTTCCATTCCTTGCAGGTGGACAGCTCCTGGATATTCATCTGGATGCTGCCCTCGCCGGTGACGCAGGCCACCATGGCGTCCGGATAGGCCATCTGCACCCCCATGGCGGCAGGCAGGCCGAAACCCATGGTGCCCAGGCCGCCGGAATTGATCCAGCGCCGGGGTTTGGCGAATTTGTAGTACTGGGCCGCCCACATCTGGTGCTGGCCCACATCGGACGTCACGTAGGCATCCCCGCCGGTCACTTCGTAGAGCTTCTCGATCACGTACTGGGGCTTGAGGACAGACGCTGCCCGGTCGTACTTCATGCAGTCCTGGGAGCGCCAAAGTTCGATCTGCGCCCACCAGGCCTTGAGGGCCTGCTGATCGAGGAGAGTCTTGCCGGCCTGGAGCAGCTTGATGATTTCGTCCAGCACCTGCACCACATCGCCGACGATGGGCACGTCCACCTTGACCCGCTTGGAGATGGAGGAAGGATCGACATCGATATGGATGATGCGCCGGGCTTCCTGGGCGAAATGCTTGGGATTGCCGATCACGCGATCATCGAAGCGGGCGCCGACCGCGAGCAGCACATCGCAGTGCTGCATGGCCATATTGGCCTCGATGGTGCCGTGCATGCCCAGCATGCCAAGGAACAGGGGGTCGGGAGCGGGATAGCCTCCCAGGCCCATCAGCGTGCTGGTGGCGGGAAAGCCCAACAGACGCACCAACTCCGTCATCTGGGCCGAGGCGTTGCCGAGCACCACGCCACCGCCCGTGTAGATCATGGGGCGCTTGGCCTCCAGCAGCATTTGCGCCGCCTTCTTGATCTGGCCTGAATGTCCTTTGCTAGTGGGGTTGTAAGAACGCATGGAGACGCTCTTGGGGTACTCGTAGGTGCAGGTATGCTGGGTCACATCCTTGGGAATATCCACCACCACGGGGCCGGGGCGCCCGGTTGCGGCGATGAAAAACGCCTTCTTGATGGTGGAGGCCAGCTCACGCACATCCTTCACCAGGAAGTTGTGCTTCACGCAGGGACGGGTAATGCCGACCGTGTCCACTTCCTGGAAGGCATCCTGGCCGATGGCGGCTGTTGGCACCTGCCCGGTGATGACCACCATGGGAATGGAATCCATGTAGGCCGTGGCGATCCCTGTGACCGCATTAGTGGCGCCTGGTCCGGAAGTCACGACGGCCACGCCGACTTGACCTGTGGCACGGGCATAGGCATCCGCCGCGTGGACAGCGGCCTGCTCATGACGTACCAGGATGTGCTGAAAATCGTTTTGCTTATAGATTTCGTCGTAGATGTTCAGCACCGCACCACCGGGATAGCCGAATATGTGCTTGATGCCTTCGTCTCGCAGACAGCTAACGACAATCTCCGCACCGGTCAATTCCATGTCGGCCATTGCGAGGGATTCTTAATATTCTGAAAGGGTTGAAACACTAGCGACTGCGCCCCATCCGGTCAAGGTGTACCGATGGAAGGCCCGAAAACGAAAAGGGGTTTGGCATCGGCGCAAACCCCTTTTCTTTGCATCTGGTGGGTCGGGTGGGATTCGAACCCACGACCAACGGATTAAAAGTCCGCTGCTCTACCAACTGAGCTACCGACCCGTTTAATCAAACCGCGATTTTCCCAGTAAATCGCCCGGTCAGTCAACTCTGAAATCAGTATGTAACAGTCCTTGCCTTGTTCTTTTTCAACGGCACCTTCTTGCCCAGCCTCTTGCTTGGCAAAGGTTGCACAACCGGCTGGCTATAAGTCACTTCTTGGATCGGGGAGGTCGCAGAAACCGCTTCCGGCGGCTGGCTATCGGCCATCAAGGAATTTTTTTTTACCTTGTAGCCGTCCATGAAGGCGTAAATCTTGCTCAAACGCACCTGACCGGGGATGAACATGACGATCTCGCCATTGGGATCATAAATATAAGAGGTGGGATAAAAATCCACCGGCCCGACCTGACGGAAGGGGCTATCCGGATTGCGCCGCGCGCCCCCCGCCACGATGGCGTGGAAATCGAGGTTATGGCGGGTAGAGGCATCACGCACCACGCCTTCATCGGGACCATAGTCGAGGCCGATACCGATCACCACGAAATCCTTGCGTTTATTCAGCTCATTCAGCGCGGGCACTTCCACCCAGCACAGCGGACACCAGGGCGCCCAGAAATTAACCAGGACCCATTTACCTTTGAAATCAGATAGTTTGATCGATTTTCCATCGATATCCGTCAACTGAAAGTTGATCGCCTTGGTGGGCTCATCCGCAAAGACCATTGATGGCGTAGCGGCGAAGGCTGCGATACCGAACAACAACAAGCCCATCAATTTACGCATCATCAACACCCTTTCCTTCACGTCACGGGGATAACCCCCATGACAACATTATCGGCAGTTGCGACTCTTACTTGAATGAGATATTCGCATCAGGCCGAACGCATCATTAGATAGTACTGAACTTTCATGGTCACCGCCGCCCCGATCACGATCGCGAAAAACACGATGAACGAACTGATGGCGAGAGTGGACACACCGGTCACCCCCTGGCCGATGGTGCACCCCAAGCCGGCGATACCGCCGAAGCCCATCAGAACCGCCCCGACGAGGTGGCGGAACATATCCTGGGGAGAGTTGAAGTATTCCCAGCGGAAACTGTGGTTGAACACCGAATAGACAAAGGATCCGACGATCACGCCAAACACACTGGCCACGCCAAAAGTGATGTGCTTGTCACGCCAATAAGCCCACAAATCCATGGTGTAAGCAAGCGGCCCCACGAATGTCATCGACTCAGCTCCCCTGGTATCCGTACCCTGGTAGACCATTTCCATGGTTTCACTGTCCTCGCCGAAGCCAAGGTGGCCAGTCACATACCAACCCGCAATCACCACCAACCCAACGACCAGCCCCGCCAGCAGATTGTCTCGATTGGTACGAAATTCCTTGTTGGCAAAGACGAAGGCCAGCATCACGGCCCCAAGCACCAAGGCCACGGACAGTTGGGAAAGCTTGTCGCTCATCCCCAACAGGCTGGGCAGCGTCTGCAAACCATCCAGATGGATGGTAAAGACATCGGCGCGCAACACACTATCCACGAACATGCGCAAGATTCCATTCATGGTGACCAGGGCGGTGTAGCCGAGAAACAGGAACACCACCACGGATTTGAGATTCCCCCCTCCCAGCCGCACCAAGGTGCGCTGACCGCATCCACCGGCCAAGGTCATGCCGACGCCAAAGGTCAGCCCCCCAACCAGGGCACTGAACCAATGCACCGTACTCCGAGTGTAAAAAGTTTGGCCAAGATCAAAGTAACCAAAATACACCAGAAGATTGGCGCCCAAGATGGCAACCGCGATGGCGAACAACCAGGCGCGCATACGTCCCCAATCGCCGATGTTCACTACATCGGAGACGGCACCCATGGTGCAAAAACTGGTTTTATTGGCTACATAGCCAAAAACAAAGGCCAAAAAAAAGCCTAGCCAAGCTACCAGCAGAGCGGGGTTCTCAATGTTCGCCATCCGACAATTCTCCTCAGCAGGGTGTCTATGAGTGTAATGACGTACAGGTTAAAGCGGGGGGGAAAAACTGACAATCATCAAGACTGGTAACGGGTTGTGTCAGGTAGACCAGCCTGCTCAAAGCCCATGCGGCGCAAGCGGCAAGAATCGCAACGGCCGCAGGCGCGTCCAGATTCATCCGCCTGGTAACACGATACGGTCAGTCGGTAGTCCACGCCCAATCCCACCCCCAGGCGGATGATATCTGCCTTGGAAAGGTTGATCAGAGGGGCCTCGATTTTTATGGGTCGTCCTTGGATGGCGCGAGTGATGGCCACATTGGCCAGATTCTGGAAGGCCTCGATGAATGCCGGGCGGCAATCCGGGTAGCCCGAATAATCCAAGGCATTGACGCCAATATAGATCGTCTCCGCATCCAGCACTTCCGCCCACCCCAGGGCCAAAGCCAGCATGATGGTGTTGCGCGCCGGCACATAGGTTACCGGGATGCCCTCTGTGGGGGTCTCGGGCACGGCGATGGCGGCATCGGTCAAGGCTGAGCCGGAAAAAGCCCCCATGTCCAGACGCATGACCCTGTGCTCCGCCACCCCCATATGCGTAGCCAGATTGCGCGCCGCATCGAGTTCGGCGCGGTGACGCTGGCCGTAATCCAGGCTCAGGGCATAGCACGCTTGCCCTTCGTGGCGCGCCGCGGCAAGGACGGTCGCCGAATCCAGCCCGCCGGAAAGCAATACCACAGCACGTTTCATCGCCCGCGCGCCTCGCCCCAGAGCAACTTGTGCATTTGCACCTGCATCCGCACCGGCAGGCCGTCGCGCAATATCCACTCGGCCAAGCGCGCCGGGTCGAGTTCAGCCCACACGGGCGAAAACAGGATGGGACAATGTCCGATCAGATCGTGCTTGGCCAGTACCGAGCAGGCCCATGCATAGTCGTCCTCTCCCGTAAGCACGAACTTGATCTCATCCCTGGGACCAAGACAAGCCAGATTGGGCCAGAGATTCCGCTCAACCTCCCCCGAACCGGGCGTTTTGATGTCCAGGATGCGCGCGACACGCGGATCGACCGGCGCCACATCCATGGCACCGCTGGTTTCCAAGGAAACATCCAGGCCGGCATCGCACAGGGCCGAAAGCAGGTCCAGGCAGGCCTTTTGCGCCAAAGGCTCCCCACCCGTTACCGTAACATGACGCGTAGGGTGCGCTTTCACACGCGCCAGGACCTCAGCAAGCGTCAGCCATTCCCCCCCTTGAAATGCATAGGCGGTATCGCAATAGCCGCAACGCAACGGGCAACCCGTCAAGCGCACGAATACCGTAGGCAGTCCGACCCGACTGGCCTCACCCTGCAGGGAAAAAAAGACCTCGGTGACGCGTAATCGGTTCTCGGACAAGGTCTGGATTATTTCAGCGTCGCCAGGAGTTTCTTGCCGCTACCCGCGGCGCGGCTGTAGGGGAACTGCTCAAGCAATTGTTCCAGGGAAGCTCGGGCCGCATCGGGATCGTTCATCTGAATCCGAGCCCTGGCCAGGGAAAGCATGGCATCCGGCGCCTTGGGGCTGGTGGGGAACTCTTTGAGCAGGCGTTGATAGCTCACCGCCGCGCTCTTGAAATCAGACATCCCCACGTGGGAGAAGCCGGTCCAGTAGATGGCATTGGGGGCGAGCGTGCCGGCGGGATACTGCTTCAAGAAGGCCTGCATGGCCACAACCGCCTCTTTATAGCGGCCACTTTTCACCAAGGCGTGGGCGGCTTCATAGGCCTGGGTCTCCGGCTCCGCCTCACTAGCGGGCGTCGCGGGCGCCGCAACCAAGGCCTGGGAAACCTGCAGCCGAATCGCTTCCGGCGCCGCCGCTGGCTGACGCTCCGCGAGCTCCTTGACCCGGTCATCCAGGTCGGCGAATAGATCCTTGGTGCGCTTGTCCGCCGTGGCGATCAGATTGGATTGCTCTTCTAGCGTCCCGCGCAAGCGCGCCACTTCCGCCTTCAGGGTCTCCACCTGATTGAGCAAGTTGAGCAGGCCCTGATTTTGCAGCTGGGACTCCAAGCGGCCTATGCGCTCTTCTTGCACCTTCATTGCCTTATGCAACTCCGCCGACCGGGCCTGAGAGTCTTCCAACGGCCCGGCCAAGACCGGGGTTACCAGCAACGCCAATAGAACGGGAAGGAACAATCTTGTGTGTTTCATGGGGTTCTTACTCACCCTGATACAGGATCTCTACACGGCGGTTCTGGGTCCAGGCAGCTTCGTCATTGCCCTCGACCAGCGGCTTCTCCTCACCCATCGAAACCGCTTCCAACTGCCCTTCCGGCACACCCAGCAGATTCAGGGCCTTGAATACGCTCTCGGCACGGCGCTGCCCCAAAGCCAGGTTGTATTCACGGCTACCCCGCTCATCGGCATGCCCCTGCAGAATGGCCTTGGCCGCACTGTCGCTCTTCAAGTACATGGCATGGGCCTCGAGCAGGCTGCGGTACTCATCGCGGATCGCGGCACTGTCATAGTCGAAATGAATAATGCGTTGCGCCAGCGGACTTTGTGGATCCTTCAGATTCAAAGAAATCACGGCGGAAGAACCATCCGCTTGGCCGGCCATCGCACCCGGGGCGCCTGCGTCCTTGCCATCAAGGGGCATAACCTGGGTTGCATCGGCGGCGAGGCCATGGGTTTCCACCTTCTCCCCAGATCCGGTCCCGGCGGCATCCTTCATCGCCGGCGATCCGGATTGGGCATCCATCTGCTGCGCGTCGGCGCTTTTGACATTAGCGGCCTCGGCCGCGGCCTGGCTCGTATCCACCTTGACGCCGCGGTCCTCGATAGCGGCCTCTTTGGCAGGAAATTTTGAACACCCCGCCACCAGGGCGGCCAACAAAATGGTAAGGGCCAACTTATTCATGGGCACTCCTAGTCAACTGATTATTAGGCTCACTCAGGGCTTCTGAGCGGAAAGCGGCTCCTGGGGGCAATTTGCCAACAGGGTCTGTTGCATGGGCCTGGCCCATGTCGTCCACATGCGGACCATACCCTCCCAGCCGCTATCGGGTTGGGTTACCGAGGGTTCGACGGAGGGAGGCACGCTGCCAGGCTCAGAAGCAACCAGGACTGCGTCTGGGCCAAACACTACGACCGGCAAGACGGCGTCAACCGGGGCATCACTCGCCGAATTCACTTTGGTCACCTGGGTCACAGTAGGCACGGGCTCCGCCATCCCGGCGCTCTTGTCTGGACTTCCGGCACATCCGGCACATCCGGCCAACACAAACAGGGAAACTACCCAAACAGGATACTTCATCGCTCCAATTCTCTTCAACGCAGTCAATCAATTACCCCAAGCCGGCTCACGCAGGTCGCCACTCTGGGAGAGGCGCTGACTCACTTTGCCGTCGATACTCACCGTGGCCAGCACGCCTCTCTTATTCACCAACGTGGCATAGAGAAGCAGGCGACCATTGGGAGCGAAACTGGGGGATTCGTCATGCAAAGTATCCGTCAGCACTTGCATCTGACCTGTCGCAAGTTCCATCGCCGCCACGTGGAAGTGACCATCGCGCCTATGCACAAAAGCCAAGGTTTTGCCGTCTGGCGAGAGTGCTGGCGAGACATTGTACCCGCCCTCGAAAGTCACTCGCTTTACATCGCCGTTCGCCAGGGACGCCTTGTAGATCTGGGGCGACCCACCCCGGTCGGAGGTGAAATACAGCCAGTTGCCCTCCCGACTGAACACCGCTTCCGTGTCCAAGGCCCCGCCCCGGGTAACGCGGTTAAGCTCCCCGGTTTGGAGATCAAGCAGATAGATCTGGGACGTGTCGTCCTTGGACAAGGTCACCGCGAGCTTGCGCCCATCCGGCGACCAAGCCGGCGCGGAGTTGGAACCGCGGAACTTGGCCACGGCGCGTCGCCTTCCATCCGCCAGGTTCTGGACATAGACCACAGGCTTCTTGTCCTCGAACGAGACGTACGCCAATTTCTTGCCGTCCGGCGACCAGGCGGGGGAAATGATCGGCTCGGGCGACGCCGCCACGGTCACCGCGTTCTGGCTATCGGCGTCGGCCACCTGGAGTTCATAACGGCCGGAACGCTTGAGGATGTAGGCGATACGTCCGGAATAGGGGCCCGGCTCCCCCAGCAATTTTTCGTGCACCACGTCGGCGATCTTGTGGGCGACCCCGCGCAACCCTTGGACCGTGGTGGTATAGGCCAAGGCGGTCAACTGGGTTTTGCGCACCACGTCATAGAGCCAGAAACGCACTTCCACTTGGCCATTGGCGACTGGTATCACCTGCCCCATCACCACCGCATCGGCCCCTTTACCCATCCAAAACGGCATCGACAAGGCCTGGGGATTGGCTGGGGAAACCACATCACGCGTATCCAACAGACGGAAATAGCCGCTGCGCCCGAGGTCACTGGTCAACACATCGGAGGGATTGAGCTGACCATCGGCTTTGACGGCGAAGGGCAGGATAGCGACCGGGATCTTGTTGGCAGCACCGCCCACGATCTCGATGGTCATGGCGGCCCGGCCGGGGAGCGCGAACAAGCAAAGCAGCGTGGCGAGAAAAAGGCGGAGGATCATTGTGTTATTGCGCAAAACGAATGGATTCCTTCATCAACATCGGTCTCTAATATACCCGCCCCCCATCCTCGAAGGGATGGAATTTAAGGATCAGATCGTCGCGGAACGAAGCGGCGATCTGCTTATCGTTCGGCAGCGGCAAGGGCGAGGCCCTCAGGATGGCCCGCTCCACTTCCACATCGTAGGCCTGCTGGCCGCTGCTCTGCATCAGGGTCACCCGCCGCACTTCGCCGTTGGGCAACAAGGTGACGCGGAACACCGCCTCCGGATTGCCTGAAAGCTTCGGCGGCAGACGCACATAGGACTGGATCTTGACCTGGATGCGGCGCTTGAAATCGTTGATCGTGCTCGTCCGCCGCGCGGCATTCGCCCGCTCCTGGCGCGCGCGAATCTCCGCTTCCTCGGCCGCCAGCTCCTCCTGCGCCTGCCTCGCCATTTCCTGCTCCATCTGGCGCTGCCGTTCCAGCTTGGCCTTTTCCTTACGCTCTTTTTCCTGCGCTTGCTCCAGACGTTCCCGGTCCTCCCGCTCCTTGTCCAAGCGCACCTTCTCCAAACGTGCTTTTTCAAGGCGAGCCTGCTCTTCAGCCTGGCGTTTGAGCTCTTCCTGGTGCGCGAGTTCCGCTTTCTTGCTTTCCTCGGCACGACGTTTCTTTTCCTGCTCCAGAGCGATGTCCACCTTCTCGACCTTGGCCGCCACCACGGGCGCGGGTGGAGGAGGCGCTGGCTGCACTGGAGGCTCAGGTACGGGCTCTGGCTCGGGGAGAGAAAGGGGGGGATCCGGCAACGCCGACCACAGGTCCGCCTCGACCGGCAATTGGGGCGGGGTCTTCCAGGACACGCCTATCATCAGAGCAACAAAGAACATCCCATGCACCAGCAGGGCCAGGCCACCAGATGAGAAATGCTGGAAGCGAGGAACGGTGATCATGTGTGGGCGGGCTTGACCAGCAATCCTACCCGCGCCACCCCGAAGGACTGGAGCTGATCCATGACGCGCATCACCACTTCATAACGCACGTCTTTGTCTGCGGAAATCACCACCGGCTGTTGCGGCTGGGCCTTCTGGCGGGCGCGGATGGCCGCTTCCAGATGTGCTTCGGCCACGGCCTCGCCTTCGTCAGTGGCGCCACGGTCGCGCAAAAAAAGGGAACCGTCGGCGCGAACCATGACCTCCAGGGGCGCGACCGGCGCGGTGCTGCTCTTACCCATGCTGGGCAGCTCGACCTGGGTAGGATTGATGAAGGGCGCGGTGACCATGAAGATGATCAGCAACACCAGCATCACGTCGATATACGGCACGACGTTGATCTGGTTGATGGCCTTGCGCGAGCGGCGCGGAATCATGCGCGGGAGGCCTCCTGCTCCAGGATGTTGGAGAACTCCTCCATGAAGATGTCGTAACGGTTGGCCAGGCGGTCGATGTCGTGGGTGAAGCGGTTGTAGGCGATCACGGCGGGAATGGCGGCGAACAGGCCGATGGCGGTGGCGATCAGGGCCTCGGCAATGCCTGGCGCCACCTGGGCCAGCGTGGTCTGGGCCACGTTGGACAAGCCCAGAAAGGCATTCATGATGCCCCACACCGTGCCGAACAGGCCGATGTACGGGGATACGGAACCCACCGTGGCCAGGAACGGCAGGTAGGCCTCCACCTGATCCATCTCCCGCTGGTAGGCGGCGCGCATGGCGCGGCGCGCGCTTTCCACCACCACGTGCTGGGAAGCCACGCCCAGTTGGCGCTTGCCACGGAATTCCCGCCAACCGGCACGAAACACCTCTTCCAGGCTGGAGCGGCGCCCTTCCTCGTCGGCGCGATGCACGATCTGGCTATGGCCGCCGCCCCAGAACTCCTTCTCGAAGGCCTCTGCCTGCACCCGCTCTCGACGCAGATTGAACAGCTTCTCGAAGATCAGCCACCAGGACATCACGGAGGCGAACAGCAAAAGCAGCATGACCCCCTTCACGACCCAACTGGCCTGGGCGACAAGGGTGAAGAACGACATGTCCTGAGTCAGGGAGATATCCATTAGCGCTCGAATGCGTGGGTCACAATGGTGGGGATTCTAGCCGGCCGGAAGTCCGCGTGCCCCACGCAGGCAACCTTGACCTGGGCCGTCAACAACAATTCATCGCCCCGCAAGACCTGCTGAGCCATGGTCAGACTGACCCGGTCCAGCCTGGCTAGTTCACATACCACGGTGATCCGATCGTTGAAGCGGGCCGGACGCAGATATTCCGCCTCCACCCGGCGCACCACGAACACCACGCCCAAATCCTGCGCCATGCGGTCCTGCTCCAGTCCCAAGTGAGACAGCCACTCGGTGCGGGCCCGCTCCAGAAACTTCAGGTAGTTGGCGTAATACACCACGCCACCGGCATCGGTGTCCTCCCAATAGACCCGCACGGGCCAGGCAAAGATAAGAGGTGCGCTCATGGTGGAAAAATAGGTCGCTTCGTTATGGCGGGCGACCAACCGGGTTGGCTTGGCCGGTGGCGCCGACTATTCCAACAGTTCCGGCTCGCTGCCCGGCTGGATGAAGCCGAAGTGCCGCCAGGCCAGAGGCTGGGCCACACGCCCGCGCGGCGTGCGGGCGAGGAAGCCCTGTTGGATCAGATAGGGCTCCAGCACGTCCTCGATGGTGTCCGCCGCCTCGCCGATGGCCGCCGCCAGGTTTTCCAGGCCCACCGGCCCGCCGGCGAACTTCTCCAGCATGGCCATGAGCAGCTTGCGGTCCATCACATCCAGGCCGGCATGGTCCACCTCCAGCATGCGCAGGGCGGCGTCGGCGACGGCGGTATCCACCCGACCGTCGGCCTTCACCTCGGCGTAGTCCCGCACCCGCCGCAACAGCCGATTGGCGATGCGCGGCGTACCCCGGGAACGGCGCGCGATCTCGAACGCGCCTTCCGCCGTGAGATCCACGTTGAGCAAGCGGGCGGAGCGGGCGACGATGAAACCCAGTTCCTCCGGCGTGTAGAACTCCAGGCGGGCGACGATGCCGAAGCGGTCGCGCAGGGGATTGGTCAGCATGCCCGCTCGGGTGGTGGCCCCCACCAGGGTGAAAGGCGGCAGATCCAGTTTCACCGAGCGGGCGGCGGGGCCCTCGCCGATCATGATGTCGAGCTGGAAGTCCTCCAGGGCCGGATAAAGTATTTCCTCCACCACCGGCGACAGGCGATGGATCTCGTCGATGAACAACACATCGTGGGGCTCGAGATTGGTGAGCAGGGCCGCCAGGTCGCCGGCCCGCTCCAGCACCGGCCCGGAAGTGGCGCGCAGGTTGACCCCCATCTCCTTGGCGACGATGTGGGCCAGGGTGGTCTTGCCCAGGCCCGGCGGGCCGAACAACAGCACGTGATCCAGGGCCTCGCCCCGGTTCTTGGCGGCGGTGATGAAGATGTCCAGCTGCTCCCGGGCGCGCACCTGGCCCACGTATTCGGCCAGGCGCTGCGGGCGCAGAGCGCGTTCCAGGGCCTCTTCTTCCCGGGATACCGGGGCGGGGGCGATAAGACGGTCGGGTTCCAGCATGGGCGCTTATTTCCTGACCAGCAGCTTCAGGGCCTGGCGGATGGATTCCTCCAGGGACAGTCCATCCGGCAACTGCTTCAGCATCGGCAGGGCCTCCTTGTCGGAATAGCCCAGGGCCATCAAGGCACTCAGCGCGTCATGGGCCACACCCGCCGGCGTGGCCGCCGCCCCGACCTGGGGCAAGGCATCAGCCAGCTTGCCCTTGAGCTCCAGCAGCAGGCGCTCGGCGGTCTTCTTGCCGATGCCCGGCACCTTGGTCAGGCGCCCCGCTTCCTGCAGGGCGACGCACTCGGCCAGATCGTCCACGCTCAGACCGGACAGCACCGACAGGGCCAGCTTGGGCCCCACCCCGGAGATGCGGATCAGTTCCCGGAACGCCGCCCGCTCCTTCAGGGTGAGGAAACCAAACAGCTGTTGGGCATCCTCCCGCACCACGAAGTGGGTGAACAGGCTGACCCGCTCGCCGGTGGCCGGCAGGTTGTAGAAGCTGCTCATGGGCACGTCCACCTCGTAGCCCACGCCGCCCGCATCCACCAGCACCTGGGGAGGGTGTTTTTCCAGCAATAGTCCTGTCAGGCGGCCGATCACGCCAGTGCCACCCAAGCAAGGGCCGCCGCCAGGATGACGGGCTGGAGATGAGCGGTAAGGATGGTCATCTGGATGGCGGGAGTCAGCCGGGCGGGCTCGCCGGCATGGGCCGACAACACCTTGCCGGCCCGCAGCGCGGGCGCCAGACCCAGCAAGGAAACCAGCACCAGACCGGGCAAGGCGCCGCTGGCCCAGGCCCAGGCCAGGGAAGC
>JBGSHR010000292.1:0-3433 GCA_041752155.1 Thiobacillaceae bacterium
CAAGACGAAATAATATGTGTCTGATGATGGCCTAGTAGGGTCAGGGATGTGGCCAGACGAGTCTACTTGAGCAATGCGAACGCCCCTTAGGGGCTTTATCAAGACCCGATAATATGCACATAATGTATATTATGTTAAATAGTAAAATGGGCGGGCATTCCGGGCACATCCAAATTGTCGCTCCCACCAAATACGAGTAACACCCCCTGAAATTCTGGTAACGCACCGCGGGCATCGTCCCCTTTCGATTCAGATAGATATGCGTCAGCATCGCGCTCAGGAACTCAGGGCGTATAAGGTCGCATTCAATATCTGCAGGCGTCATACAACATCGCGCAGTCACAGGATGTTGCGGCTAGGCGAATGAGTTCTCTTGGCTGTGGGCTGGTCATATTCGGGGCTCATCTCCTCCTGGTTCAAGGACCCGGGGATTACCTACAGCCTGTTCAACGCCACATCTGAAACGGTGGCCGACAAGCCGGTGTCAGCCCCAACTTTATGTTTTCTTAACACCTTCCCCGCGAGTCTTAGCCCAATCTTTACCGGCGCCCGCCTATAGTCCGTGGTGTTCCTGTTCACGCTGGAAGGAAATGCCATGGATCTGCTCTACATCGCCCTGGGCGTAGGCTTCTTCGCCCTCACGGCTATTCTCGTGTCGGTCTTCGACGGCTTACGGAGACGCTGATGAATACCCTCTACCTCATCGCCCTGATCGCCGCGGTCGGCGTGTTCGCCTACCTGCTGGCCGTGCTGTTCTACCCGGAGGACTTTTCATGACTGCCAATGGCTACATGCAATTGGGTCTGTACCTGATCGCCCTAATCGGCCTGGCATGGCCGCTAGGGGTATACATGGCCCGCGTCTATCGGGACGAACTGCCGGGTTTTGTCCGCTGGCTCAAACCGGTGGAGAACGGTTTCTACCGACTGTCCGGCGTCAAGCCGGGCGACGAAATGCCCTGGACCCGTTACGCCTTCGCCCTGATCGCCTTCAACCTGCTGGGTTTCCTCGCGGTCTACGCCCTGCAACGCTTCCAGGTCTGGCTGCCCCTCAACCCCGAGGGGCTGGCCAATACCACGGCCGATTCGGCCTTCAACACCGCCATCAGCTTCGCCACCAACACCAACTGGCAAGGCTATGGCGGTGAGACAACCATGAGCTACCTGACCCAGATGCTGGGGCTCAACGTGCAGAACTTCCTCTCCGCCGCCACCGGCATGGCCGTCGTGGTGGCCCTGATGCGCGGCTTCACGCGCAAGGAAGCGGGCGGCGTGGGCAACTTCTGGGTGGACATGGTGCGCTCCACGCTCTACATCCTGCTGCCGCTGTCGCTCGTCCTGTCGCTGGCGCTGGTGGGCCAGGGCGTGGTGCAGACCTTCTCACCCTACCAGAAGGCGCAGCTCGTCGAATCGGTGTCATCCGAGCAGCCGAAGACCGGCGCTGACGGTCAGCCCGTTGTGGATGCCCAGGGCCAGCCGGTGATGGAACAGGTCGCCGTCGCGGAGCAGACCATCGCCGTCGGCCCGGCCGCCTCGCAGATCGCCATCAAACAGCTCGGCACCAACGGTGGCGGCTTCTTCAACGTCAACTCCGCGCACCCGCTGGAAAACCCGACGCCGTTGTCCAACTTCCTGGAACTGTTGTCCATCCTGATCATCCCGGCCGCGCTGTGCTTCACTTTCGGCCGCTTCGTCGGCGACATGCGCCAGGGCGGCGCCATCCTCGCCGCGATGACGATCGTGTTCACCGCCTTGCTGGCGGTGACGGCGATCGCCGAGCAATCGGGCAATCCGCTGTTCGAGCGCCTGAATCTGGCCACGCAGGCCTCCGATGTCCAGGCCGGCGGCAACATGGAAGGCAAGGAGGCGCGCTTCGGCATCGCCAACTCCGCGCTGTGGGCCACCGCCACCACCGCTGCCTCGAACGGCTCGGTGAATTCCATGCATGACTCCTACACGCCCATTGGCGGCATGATCCCCATGTGGCTGATGCAGCTGGGCGAAGTGATCTTCGGCGGCGTCGGTTCGGGGCTGTACGGCATGCTCGTGTTCGCCCTCATCGGCGTGTTCGTCGCCGGCCTGATGATCGGCCGCACGCCGGAATACCTGGGCAAGAAGATCGAGGCCTTCGAGGTGAAGATGGCCGCCGTCGCCATCCTGGTGCCACCCCTGGCGGTGCTGGCCGGCGCGGCTCTCGCGCTGAGTCTGGACGCGGGCCGGGCGGGTATCTTCAACCCAGGTGCGCATGGGTTCTCGGAGGTTCTGTACGCACTGTCGTCGGCCGGCAACAACAACGGCAGCGCCTTCGGCGGACTGTCGGCCAACACGCCCTTCTACAACACGCTGCTCGGTTTCGCCATGCTGCTAGCGCGCTACTGGGTGATGATCCCGGTGCTGGCCATCGCCGGCGCGCTGGCCGCCAAGAAGATCGTCCCGGCATCGGCGGGCACCCTGCCCACCCATACCCCGCTGTTCGTGCTTCTGCTGATCGGCACCGTGATTGTCGTCGGCGCGCTCACCTTCGTCCCGGCCCTGGCCTTGGGGCCGGTGGTCGAGCACCTGCAGATGATCTCGGTCAAATAAGGACATCGCCATGCACAAAACACAAACGCTCTACGACGCCGCCCTGCTGAAGGCGGCGGCCTGGGACGCGGTGAAGCGCCTGTCGCCCCGCCACCAGGTGAAGAACCCGGTGATGTTCGTGGTCTGGCTTGGCAGCCTGCTCACCACCGGCCTGTTCGTCCAGGCCCTGCTGGGCGAAGGCGAGGCCCCGGCCGGCTTCATCCTCGCCATTACCCTGTGGCTGTGGTTCACCGTGCTGTTCGCCAATTTCGCCGAAGCGGTGGCGGAAGGCCGCGGCAAGGCCCAGGCGGCGGCACTTAAAGGCATGAAGAAGGCCGTGTTGGCGAAGAAGCTGAAGGAGCCGCGCCACGACGCCATCACTCACGTGGTCAACTCGGAGGACCTGCGCAAGGGCGATTTCGTGCTGGTCACCGCCGGCGAGCTCATTCCCGGCGACGGCGAGGTGATCGAAGGCGTGGCCTCGGTCGACGAGTCGGCCATCACCGGCGAATCGGCCCCGGTGATCCGCGAGGCGGGCGGCGATTTCTCCGCCGTCACCGGTGGCACCCGCGTGCTGTCCGACTGGCTGGTGGTGAAGATCGCTGTCAATCCCGGCGAGACCTTCCTCGACCGCATGATCGCCATGGTGGAGGGCGCCAAGCGCCAGAAGACGCCGAACGAGATCGCGCTGACCATCCTCTTGGTGGCGCTGACCCTGGTGTTCCTGCTCGCCACCGCGACCCTGCTGCCGTTTTCCTTGTTCAGTGTGGGTGCGGCCGGCGCCGGCGCGCCGGTCAGCGTGACCGTGCTCGTCGCGCTGCTGGTCTGCCTGATTCCCACCACCATCGGCGGCCTCTTGTCCGCCATCGGCG
>JBGSHR010000293.1:0-4188 GCA_041752155.1 Thiobacillaceae bacterium
CCGCCGATGTCGCCGGCCAGGACGATCATGGCCATGGGATCAGGACCAGAGGCGGCGTTCGGCCTGGAGGTAACGCCCGCGCAGCCAGTGGTCCAGGCTGAGCTTGCCCGGGCCGGACAGGATCAGGGCCAGGCACAGGGCGAGATGGAGCAGCGCCAGGCGCCCGCTGACGGGGTCCAGGTCGGCGTGGAACACGGCCAGGGAGAGCAGGGTCAGCAGCGCCAGGGACAGGGCGGAGAGGCGGGTGCCCAGGCCCAGGACCAGGGCGATGGGGGCGATGAGTTCCAGCCAGGTGACCAGGTGCCAGCTGATGTCCACGGGTACGAAATTGAAGGGGAAGGGGAATTGATCCTGAATGCTGGTGAAGCGGTTATCGGCGCTTAATTTAGCCACGCCGGCCAGCCAGAATTCCCGCGCCAGGACCAGGCGCAGGCCAAGGGGGGCAATCCATGCGCCGATTTTGTCGAGGATGCCGAGCAGTGTTCTCAGCTGTTCACTTGGTATGGTCATGCGCCCTTTCCGTCATTGCTGGTGCACCACAATCTCGTTGTGGCCGCTTCGTTTGGCCTTGTGGCAGGCTGCGTAGGCCGCGGCCAGGCACTCATCCCAGGTGTGCCAGTGAGGCGGGATGTGTGCCAGGCCGATACTGGCGCCCACTTGGTAGGACTGATCCCGCCAGGTGAAATGATAGTCCGATATGCCGGCCAGGACCGCGTGAGCCATATCTTCGGCAGCGTCCCGGTGGTAGTCGATCAGCAAGATGCCGAATTCGGCCCCGCCCAGGCGGCCCAGGCAGTCGTGCTCGCGAATGCGGGATTGCATGAGCTGGGCCAGTTGCTTCAGCAGCGCGTCCCCGGCGGCGTGACCGGCCTTGTCGTTGACCTGGGCAAAGCGATTCAGTTCGATGAACAGCAGGGACAGGGGAGGGGACTCCGGGGTTCTGCCGGCGAGGGAACGGGTCACCCGCTCCTCGAAGGCGCGACGGTTGATGAGCCCGGTCAGGCTGTCGTGGTCCGCCTGCCATAGGAGCTTGCGGTACATCGCCCGCGCCGCGCTGACGTCCCGTATCACCAGCACCCCGCCCATGATGTCGCCCGCGGGGCTGTGGATGGGGGAGCACTTGCCTTCCACCTCGTATTCCGTGCCCTGGGCGGTGCGCAGGCATGCCGTGGCGGGCAGGGTGGCACTGGCGCCCTGGAGCACGTTTGCCACCAGGGCGTCGGTGAGATCCGCTCGGCTTTGCCGGTCGAACAGACACAGGGTCTGGGCGATGGGCCGCTCGGCATCCACCCCGCCGGCAAAGCCGAGCAGATGCTCCGCTACTGGGTTGAGATAGCTGACGACCCTGGCGTGGTTGAAGCGCACCACGGCATCGCCGATGGCTTGCAGGGTGATCTGGGCGCGTTCTTTTTCCTCGAACAGATCCTTCTCCAGACCACGGTAACGGCGTATCACGAAGACGGCGATGACGATGCCTACGAGAAAGGCGGCGGCGGACAGGGCCATGGCCAGTTTGCCGGCTTGGCTGCCCGCCGTGCGGGCCTGGCTCAAGGCGAGCTGGTTCTTGCCGCGTTGCATGGCCACCATGCGGCCCCATTCCCCCATCATGTTGGCCTGGCGCGGCGCCAGATCCTGCTGGATCAGGTGGCGGGCCTCATCCAGGCGCTCGCTTTGCATCAAATAGAGGGCCTGGTTGGTGGCGCCCTCGACGATCTTCAAGTCCTGACGAATCCGCTCCCACAGTTGGCGTTCCCCGCTATCCAGGGGCAGGGCGAGAAACTGGTCGCGCACCTGGATGAAGTCCATGGCCATGTGGGAAAAACGCATGATTTCCTCGTCGCGCAGGAAGGCGTCGCGCTGGCTGCTCGCCAGCATGAGGGACTGGTAGCGGGCCTCATGCAAGGCGCGCATGGTGGCGGCGAATTCCGATTTTTGATTGCGCTCGGAGACGATGGCGGCGAGCTGATTGCTCAGGATGCGGATGTGGGTGACGCCGATGGCGGTCACGGCCAGCAACAGGAGCAGCATGATGCCGAAGCCCGCGACCACGGGCACCAGGGCGGAGGACTGCTTCATGCTTCGATACGCCCGCCGCGCGGGCTACCCGGCACGAACGGGGCGTTCACCCATGGGCTGAGAAGGCGTTCGCCTCGAGTAGCCCGGGCCGTTCGTCCCGGGTGGGCGCATGGCGCCGTATCGAGGGGGGCGTAGGGTGGCCTCCCCACCGCGGAGCCGGAGTTCAATCGACGATTTCCAGTTCGAGCAAGGCGTCGTTGAGCCCGGTCTGATCCTCGCTGAGAATCTGCACGATGATGGTCTGCATGCCGTATTCCCAGGGGCGGCCGTGGACGTCGGCCAGCACGGCTGAGCGCGCATCCGGTTCCAGCACCAGGGCGGGCGGGGTCTCCAATATCTCCACCACAGTGCAGGCCACACCTTGATGCCGCACCCGCAGGCCGATCAAGGTGTGCAGATGGGGCAGGTTGATGATGGTATCGGTCAAGGTTTGAGGCCTTCGATCCAGTGAGCATAGAGGCGTTCCGCCACCTGTTGCAGTTGCGGCAGATGGCTGGGGTTCAGTGTTTGCATCTGTTCCGGCGTCTGTACGGCGGGGCTGTGGGCGGCGGCGATCTCTCCCGCACCCACTTCGCACCAGTCGCGGATCATGGCCTCGGTCATTTCCACGTGGCACTGCATGGCCAGGTGCTTGCCCAGGACGAAGGCCTGGTTGGGGCAATAGGCGCTTTCCAGGATGCGCTCCGCGCCAGATGGGATTGAAAAGGTTTCACCGTGCCAGTGGAAGGCCTCGAATTCGGCGACGTCGCCTAGCCAATGCCGGGCTTGCGTCCCTGCCACCGCGTGCACCTGGCCCCAGCCGATCTCTTTTATCGGGTTGCGTGTGATGCTCCCGCCCAGTGCCGCGGCGATGAGCTGGCCACCCAGGCAGTGGCCAAGCACCGGAATGTCGGCCGCCACGGCGGCGCGAATCAGGGCGAGGCTGGAGGCGATCCAGGGTAGTGCGTCATTGACGCTCATGGGTCCGCCCATGAATACTAGGCCGGAGAACGCATCGGGCGCGGCGGGCACGGGATCGCCGGCATCGATGCACAGCAATGTCCAAGGCAGCTTTTTCTGGTCCAGAAAGCTGGCGAGCTGGCCCGGACCTTCTATGGGAGCATGACGAAAAATGGCAATGGGTTTCATGGCGAGGCGCGGTCTATGGGTGGGGAGGGCAGGGATATTATGCCTGTTCGGATTGGCCCCCGCTGTCTGGGCCGGGGCCGGCGTGACAGTGAATGGCCTGCTGGGGGACAAGGCCTTGATCTCCATCAATGGCGGCCCACCCAAGGTCATGCGCGTGGGCGAAAGCCGCCTGGGCGTGACGCTGATCGGCGTGCAGGGTGACCAGGTGCGGATCGAGGAAGCCGGTCAGCGACGCAATGTGGGCATCGGTCTGGGCTCAAGCAGTCCCGCCGAGTCTGGCCCGGGGGCGGCGCAAGCCAAGGTGGTGCTGACAGCGGATGGACGTGGCCAGTTCACCGCCCAGGGGGATATCAATGGGGCCGGCATCCGCTTCCTGGTGGATACCGGCGCAACTGTGGTGGTCCTGCCGGCCAGTATCGCCAAGCGTGCCGGCGTGGCCACGGACCAGGCGCCATTGGTGCGGGTGTCCACGGCCAACGGCGCGGCCAACGCTCGGCGGGTCATGATCAACACCCTCCGGGTCGGCGGCGTGACGGCCCATCTGGTGGACGCCCTGGTGCTGGAGGATGCCCAGCTGCCCGTGGCCTTGCTCGGTATGAGCTTCCTGAACCGGACCAATATGAGGCGCGAGGGGGATCAGCTCACGCTGACCCAGCGCTATTGAGTGGTAGATTGCTTGTGGATTGATGGTTTGGGAGCAGCTTCTCTGCTGCTCCCGCAGGCGGGAAAGAGAACCTCGCTTCAGCGCACGGGGGTGACTTGCTTGTCGTGCTCAATCAGGGCGTAGGCGGAATGGTTGTGGATGGACTCGAAGTAAACCGCCGCAGGGCGGAGCAGGGGCCCCGCGCAGCGGGGTCGCGACCCCGCAGGCGGGAAAGAGAACTTCGCTTCAGCGCACGGGGGTGACTTGCTTGTCGTGCTCAATCAGGGCGTAGGCGGAATGGTTGTGGATGGACTCGAAGTAAACCGCCGCAGGGCGGAGCA
>JBGSHR010000294.1:0-1806 GCA_041752155.1 Thiobacillaceae bacterium
CGCGCACCAGGCGCAGCATGGCCTCTTCCGTCACCGCCTGCACCGAGGCGGCCAAGTCCATCTCGCGCTGGGTCAGGGGGGCGCCGGGCTGGCGCGGCGGGGCGCCGAACAGGTCGTGGAACTTGCGGTTGGTCATGCGCAGGCCGGTGCAATAGTCGAAATACGCCATGTCCAGGTGGAAGCTGCCGTCGGCCTTGAGGTCGATGAGATGGTCCAGGATCAGTTGCGCATATTTCGGCTGGCCGTAGGGAGCCAGGCCCATCACCTTGTATTCGCCGGAGTTGACCTTGAAGCCGGTGTAGTAGGTGAAGGCCGAGTAGAGCAGGCCCAGGGAATGGGGAAAGTGGATCTCCTTGAGGATCTCCAGCTGGTTGCCGCGCCCCACCGCCAGGGAGGTGGTGGTCCACTCGCCCACCCCGTCCATGGTGAGCACCACCGCCTCGTCGAAGGGGGAGGGGTAGAAGGCGCTGGCGGCGTGGCTCAGGTGGTGCTCGGAGAACAGCAGGCCATTTTCCGCGTCGAACTCGGGGGCGAATGCCTTCAGCTCGGATTTCAGCAGGTCCTTGAGGAACAGCTTCTCTCGCAGCCACACCGGCATGGCCACCCGGAACGAGCTGAAGCCCCGGGGCGCGAAGGTCAGGTAGGTCTCCAGCAGGCGCTCGAACTTGAGCAGGGGCTTGTCGTAGAACACCACCCGGTCCACCTGGGCCAGGGAGATGCCGGCCCGCTCCAGGCAGAACTGGATGGCCTGGCGCGGGAAGTCCGAGTCGTGCTTCTTGCGGGTGAAGCGCTCCTCCTGGGCGGCGGCGACGATCTCGCCGTCCACCAGCATGGCGGCGGCGCTGTCGTGGTAGTAGGCGGAGATGCCCAGGATGCGCATGGGTGGGGCGGCCCCGCTCAGAACAGGGTGTAGATGAACGGCGCCACCGCGGAGCCCTGGGCCAGGATCAGCAGGCCGCCCAGCAGCAGCATGACGATGAGGATGGGCAGCAGCCAGAATTTCTTGCGTGTGCCCATGTACAGCCAGAGTTCCTTGAGAAACGACACCGAACCTACTCCCTATTCAAAATTGTCGCGGCAGCGAGTCGGGCGCCGGGCCCGGCGGCTGGCGCGCGATCCAGTAACTGGTGGTGCCGGGCTTGCGCTTCAGGCTCAGGGGGTCCTTGCCCAGCAGGCGAAATAGGAGGCCCATGGGCACGATGGTCAGGGCGAAGATCAGGCCGAGGACGACGGGGTTGACGATCTTGTGCAGCAGCAGGCCCAGGCGCGTCCACTGCCGGTTCAGGGGGGCGAGCCAGACGGGGCGAGTCAGGGTGACCAGGGCGAATCCTGCCGCCAGGATCAGGGCCCAGGGCCGGAGCGCCAGGCCATGCAGCAGCGGCCAGAGCCCCACCAGACTGAAGAAGGCGGTGAATACCGCGCCGAAGGCCCGGTCGCTGGAGGTCTTGATGGGGTGGCTGGAGGCTGGTCTGGTGTGGTCCATGGCGGATGAGGTGTGCTGGGTCGCCGGCCGCTTGGGCGACCTTGCGAGAGCCGCAATTGTGCCTGAAGCGTCAGGTTTCAGTCACTGTCGCCGTGCTCAAGTCATGGTCATTGGGGAAACCAGCGCGCCATGATCAGGCGCGCGCAGCGCTCCGCCTCCTGGAAGCGGGCGGGCGGCGGCGGCAGGGCCTGGCTATCGCGCCAAGTCGAGAAATTCGTCACCCAGCCCGCGGCGATCAGTCCCCGCACCCCCGTGCCGACCCGGGAGGCGCCTTTGCTCGGCACCCACGATGCGCCCTTACTTGGCACCTCGAGCAGGCCGAC
>JBGSHR010000295.1:0-2594 GCA_041752155.1 Thiobacillaceae bacterium
ACCGTCAGCCAGCGCCCTTCGCCCCAGTCCGCACTGCGCAGGGCGTAACCGTCCATGGCGGCGTTGTCCAGGGGCGGTACGTTCACCCCGGACACGACGGGGGCGGCCAGCACCCGTCCCAGGGCGGCCTCGGCGGCTATCGACTCCACTTGCTCCAGGGGACGTGCGGCGGCCAGGAGTTTCTCCAGGGCGGCCTCGACGGAAAGCATCTCGCTCATGGTTGTTGGGTCCATTCAAGAACGAAGGCCGCGATGGCCTCGACATCGGTCAATGAAAAATAGCGCAATGCGCCTGGCGGGGGGGTATCTGCCGCCACGGCGATGAAATGGGTGTCGCCCGGATGCAGCCAGGGCTTGCCGTTCACCGTGCGCCAGACCTCGATCTTCGGCAATACCGCGTGTTTGAAGCCCTCCACCAGCACCAGGTCGCAGGCCGAGAAACGGGCGAGATGCTCGTCCAGGGCCGGCTCGGCCGCCCCGGCCAGTTCATGCACCAGCATCCAGCGCCGCGGCGAGGCGAGCAACACCTCCCGCGCCCCGGCCTGGCGATGGCGCCAGGAGTCCTTGCCCGGCACGTCCACCTCCAGGTCGTGGTGGCTCTGCTTGATGACCGACACCACCAGCCCGGCCGCCCCCAGGCGGGGCAGCAATTGCTCGATCAAGGTGGTCTTGCCGCTGCCGCTATAACCGGCGATGCCCAATGCTTTCATGAACACATCCTCCCGGCAGGAAGGGCTGGGACGGCATGATGTAAGTCAAGGAAATATGGAACGCGCTTGCGCAAGATTAGGCCGTCCTTTCATCCATCCGCCAAACTGGCTATATTCTGACGTATATAACGCATGCCTTGCCACTTGCCATGAATGCCCTTGTTGACCGCTTTGGTCGCCGCATCGAATACCTCCGCCTCTCGGTCACGGACCGTTGCGACCTGCGTTGCGCCTATTGCATGCCCGAGGGCTTCAAGGATTTCGAGGTGCCTTCCCACTGGCTGGACTTCGACGAGCTCGAACGCCTGTTGCGCCTGTTCGCCGGCCTCGGCCTCAAGCGTCTGCGCCTGACCGGCGGCGAGCCCCTGCTGCGCCACAACATCGTCGAGCTGTGCCAGCGTGTTTACGCCATCCCCGGCATCGAGGACCTGTCCCTCTCCACCAACGCCACGCAACTGGCCAAGCACGCGCACCAGCTCAAGGCCGCCGGGGTGAGCCGGCTCAATGTCAGCCTGGATTCCCTGCGCCCGGAACGGGTGGAGCGCATCAACGGCCGTCCGGTGCTGGACAAGATCCTGGCCGGTCTGGAGGCGGGACGGGAGGCGGGCTTCGCCCCCATCAAGGTCAACATGGTGGTGATGCAAGAGAATGCCGACGAGATCGACGCCATCGTCGCCTACTGCATGGCGCGGGGCTTCGTGCTGCGCCTGATCGAGGTCATGCCCATGGGCGACACCGCTCGCAAGATGGGCTACGTGGACCTGCAACCCATCAAGGCGCAGTTACAGAAGCGCTTCGGTCTCATCGACACGGTCATGCGCGGCGGCGGGCCGGCCCGCTACCTGGGCACCCCGGACAGCCGCTTCAACGTGGGCTTCATCACCCCCATCTCCCAGCACTTCTGCGCCACCTGCAACCGGGTACGCCTGACCGTGGACGGCATGCTGCACCTGTGCCTGGGCCAGGAAGAGCAGATGGATTTCCGCGCCCTGCTGCGCGGCGGCGCCACGGATCGGGAAATCATCGAGGCCATCCGCCTGGCCATCGACCTCAAGCCGGAACGCCACGAGTTCCGCGAACAGCCGCAAAAACTAGTGCGCTTCATGAGCATGACGGGGGGCTGAACGGCCCCCCGGCACCCCGCTTTACCCCCGTATTCCCGCCAGTTTTCTCCCCCTTAGCGGCGGCAGCAGCGCCCGCTCCCAGAGGTCTCCGGCACGTCCCCAGAATTCCGCCAGATTCGAGATATCAGGCCCCATCGCCAATCCCAAAAACTCGGCCGCCTGCAGCAAGGTGGGGAGCGGGTTGGCGTCGGCTATGGGGGCCGCCAGGGTCTGCTTGCTGAGTTTCTCGCCCCGGGTGTCGAGCACCACGGGCAGATGCAGATAGGCCGGCGCCGGCACGCCCAGGGCCTCTTGCAGAACGCGCTGGCGCGGCGTGGAAGCGAGCAGATCGGCACCGCGCACCACCTGAGTGATGCCTTGCTCGGCATCATCCACCACCACGGCGAGCTGGTAGGTGAACACGCCATCCGCCCGTTTCAGCACAAAATCGCCGCACTCCCGGGCCATATCGCAGGCCACGTGACCCAGCAAGGCATCGTCGAAGGCAATACGCGCGTCCGGCACACGCAGGCGCAGAGCGGCGTTGGCTGCTACCGATTGGCTACGGCAGGTACCTGGATAGACCGGGCCATCCACACCGTGCACAGCCCGCTCCTGGATCTGCTTGCGGCTACAGTGACAGCCATAGACCCGTCCGTCCCGCACCAGCCGCTCCACGGCCGCCTGATAGGCCTCGGCGCGCCGGCTTTGGTGCAGCACCGGCCCATCCCACTCGAAGCCGTAGGCCTCCAGGCTGCGCAGGATGCCATCGGTGGCGCCCA
>JBGSHR010000296.1:0-7068 GCA_041752155.1 Thiobacillaceae bacterium
GCCGGCCAGGCGGTAGTAGAGGTCCTCGCGGAAGCGGCCCTGGTCCACCCGGTCCAGCAGGTTCCGATTGGTGGCGGAGATCACGCGCACATCGGCGTGGAGGGGGAGGGTGCCGCCGATACGGCGGAACTCGCCGGTCTCCAGTACGCGCAGCAGTTTGGCTTGCAAAGCCATGGGGATTTCCGCCACCTCGTCCAGGAACAGGGTGCCCTGGTGCGCCAGTTCGTACAGCCCCTTCTTCTGACCGATGCTGCCGGTGAAGGCGCCGCGCTCGTGGCCGAACAGCTCGGTCTCGAACATGTTCTCAGGCACCGCCGCGCAGTTGATGGCGATGAACGGCTTGGTGGCGCGGGGAGAGCGGTCGTGCACGAAGTGGGCGGCCAGTTCCTTGCCCACGCCGCTCTCGCCGTAGAGCAGCACCGGGGCTTCGGATTCCGCCACCCGGGCCAGGCTGTCCACGCATGCGAGAAAGGCGGGGGAATGGCCCACCATGCGCATCTCGGCGCAGGACAGGGCGTTGTCCACCTCCAGGTGGTACATGATCTCGCCCAGGTAGAGGCGCCCGTCCGCGCCCCGGATCGGATGGCCCTTGATGCGCACCCGCTCCGCTTCGCCGCCGGCATGGTAGTGGGTATGCAGGACTTCGCCCGGCTGGCCGGTGGCGAACAGGGTCTGATGCGGGCAGAGCTCGCCGTTCTCGTGGCAGGGCCGCTCGGAATGGTGCGATACCTCGTGGCAGCGCCGCCCCAGGATGGACTCCAGATTCACCGTGTGGGATGAGCAGTAATGCCGGTTGGCGGCGACGATGCGGTATTGGTCGTCGATCACGACCATGGGTTGGTCGTGGGCCTCGATCAGGCTGTGTAGATCTACCGACAACATGGGCGTCGCTCCTGGGTGTGTCATGACACATGCTACCAATTGTCATGTCATATCTGTCATGACAATTATTCCAGCCCCCGAATGTTGCGTGCCAGGCCGCCTGGATGCGTGGTTTTGTATCTGGCACGTGGTTTGCAATAGACCTGTCCCCAGATCAAAAAATGAGGACGGAGACATGAGCGAGAAAAAGAATTGGAACCTGCAGCCTGGCGTCGCCATGAGCCCGGAGGTGGCCAACGAGGTAGCCAAGGTGGCCTGCGCCCTGAAGAGCCTGTCCGCCTACACCACCTTCGCCATGGAGCGGGACGACTGCCCGGAAGACCTGCAGAAGCTGGTCGACGAAGGCCTGGAGGCCATGGGCAAACTCTTCGTCTGGTAAGGCGCAACTTTCAAATCACGGAGCAATAATCAGATGGCACATATCGTAATTCTCGGCGCCGGCATCGGCGGCATGACCATGGGCTATGAAATGCGCGAGCAGGCCCGGCCCCAGGACGTGGTCACCGTCATTTCCAACTCGCCCACCTTCCAGTTCACCCCCTCCAACCCCTGGGTCGCCGTCAAATGGCGCACCAAGGAAGACATCACCCTGCCCATCGCCCCGTATTTCGACAAGAAGGGCATCAAGTTCATCCCGGTGGGCGCCCAGCGCGTGCATCCGGAGAAGAACCAGGTGGAACTGCTGGACGGCCAAACCATCGATTACGACTTCCTGATCATCGCCACCGGCCCCAAGCTGGCCTTCGATGAAGTGCCGGGGCTAGGCCCGGACGGCCACACCCAGTCGGTGTGCCATGTGGACCACGCGGTGGAGTCCGCCAAGGCGTGGGACGAGTTCGTCAAGGACCCGGGCCCCATCGTCGTCGGCGCGGCCCAGGGCGCCTCCTGCTACGGCCCCGCCTACGAGTTCGCCATGATCATGGATACCGACCTGAAGAAGCGGAAGATCCGCGACCGGGTGCCCATGACCTTCGTCACCGCCGAGCCCTATGTCGGCCATCTCGGCCTGGGTGGGGTGGGCGATTCCAAGGGCATGCTGGAATCGGCCATGCGCGACCGCCATATCAAGTGGATCTGCAATGCCAAGGTCACCAAGGTGGAGGCCGGCAAGATGTTCGTCGCCGAGCATAACGACGACGGCAGCGTGAAGAAGGAGCATGAGCTGCCCTTCAAGTACTCCATGATGCTGCCCGCCTTCAAGGGCATCGACGCGGTGTTCGGCATCGAGGGCCTGACCAACCCGCGCGGCTTCATCGCCATCGACCCGTACCAGCGCAATCCCAAGTTCAACAACATCTACGGTGTCGGCGTGTGCGTGGCCATCCCGCCGGTGGAAGTGACGCCGGTGCCCACCGGCGCGCCCAAGACCGGCTACATGATCGAGACCATGGTCACCGCCACCGCCCACAACATCCGCGCCGTGCTGGACGGCAAGGAACCGGACCAGAAGGCCACCTGGAACGCCGTGTGTCTGGCCGACTTCGGCGACACCGGCGCCGCCTTCGTAGCCCTGCCCCAGATCCCGCCGCGCAACGTGAACTGGTTCAAGGAAGGCAAGTGGGTGCACCTGGCCAAGGTGGCGTTCGAGAAGTACTTCATCCGCAAGATGAAGAAGGGCAACACCGAGCCCATCTACGAGAAATATGTGCTGGGCGTGCTGGGTATCAAGAAACTCAAGTAAGCACGTCCCTCGGTTTCCCCTCTTTGGCGCCTACGGGCGCCTTTTTTTTGGGGCGGACGGGAAGTGCCTGGGGGGATGACGCCGCGGCCGTACGCCGGACATCCCCGCGGGTTTGAAAATGGCGCGGCGGAAACGCTTTACCCTGGTGCGCGCTGCCCCCGAACAGGGCGCCCGATGCGCAGCCAAGTTCAATTGCTCATGAGGTTTCTATGAAAATCAGTATGTTACGAATTGGCACGGGCTTTGCAATAGCTTGACCGTGTCGGCGCAAAGGCGCGTCGGCCATGTCACTCCTTCGCAGATGTAACTTGGACAACGGTGTCCCGCCCTTGAGGTCGGACACCGTTTTTTTTTTGGAGCCAGAGAACATGGAACGCCCCTTTCCGCCCAGCATCTCCAGCGTTGACGAAACCCTCGTCAGCACCGATAAGCGTGATTTTTTGAAGAAGGCCGTAGGTATGTCCGCAGCAGCCGCCATCATGTCCCTGGTCCCTCCCGGCGTGCGCCAGGCCGCCTGGGCGGGCGGATCGGACGGTCTGGAAAAGACCGCCCTGAGTTTCGGCATCATCCCCTTGACAGACTGCGCCCCCATCGTCGTGGCCTATGAGAAAGGCTTCTTCAAGAAACACGGGCTGGACGTGGCCGTCTCCAAGGAGGCCTCCTGGGCCAACATCCGCGACAAGGTCTCCATCGGCGCCCTGGACGGCGCCCACATGCTGGCCGGCATGCCCATCGCCGCCACCCTGGGCGTGGGCGCCACGCCCAAGGACACGGTGACCGCATTCAGCATGGACCTGAACGGCAACGGCATCACCGTCTCCAACGAGCTGTACGAGCGCATGATGCAGGCCGATCCCGTGGCCATGAAACATCGTCCCACCTCGGCCATCGCGTTGAAGAAGGTGATCGATGCCGACAAGCGGGCCGGCAAGGAGCCCATGACCTTCGCCATGGTGTTCCCGGTTTCCACCCACAACTACGAGCTGCGCTACTGGATGGCCTCGGCCGGCATCAATCCTGACCAGGACGTACGCCTGATCGTCATCCCGCCGCCCCAAATGGTGGCCAACCTGCAATCCAAGAACATCGTCGGTTACTGCGTGGGCGAGCCCTGGAACCAGCGCGCCGTGGAGATGGGCATCGGCAAGTCGATCATCACCAACTACGAGATATGGAACAACAATCCGGAGAAGGTGTTCGGCGTCACCAAGGAATGGGCCGACAAGTACCCCAATACCCATAAAGCGGCGGTGAAGGCCCTGATCGAGGCGTCCGCCTGGGCCGACCTGGCGGAGAACCGCAAGGAAGTAGTGCGGATCATCTCCGCCAAGTCCTACGTCAACGCGCCCACCGGCGTGGTGGACAACTCCATGACCGGTACCTGGCGCTACAGCAAGGACGAGGGCATGACCAGCCTGCCCGACTTCAACGTGTTCCACCGCTATGCCGCCAACTTCCCCTGGCGCTCCCACGCGGCCTGGTTCATCACCCAGATGTACCGCTGGGGCCAGCTGGAAACGCCGGTGGACATCAAGAAGACCGCCTCCGCCATCTACCTGCCGGAGATCTACCGCCAGGCCGCCAAGGAAGTCGGCGTCGCCGCGCCCACCGTCGACTGGAAGGCGGAGGGTGGCAACAAGGGCAACTGGACCCTCAAGCAGGCCACCTCGCCGATCGTCATGGGACCGGACATGTTCTTCGACGGCATGAAGTTCGATCCCAACCACATGATGGCTTACCTGAAGGGCTTCAAGGTCGCCAACATGAAGGTGGACATGAAGAAGCTGGCCCGCCTGAACAAGTAAGTAGAGCGGCGACGCCCCGCCCGGCGGGGTGTCGCATGCAAGGAGTGAATCATGAGCGCACGAGCCGTTTCCTTAACCGTGGTGCCGGGTGGCAAGCCTGATGCCGGCACCGCAGAAGTGAAGACCATGCAAACCACAACCCCTTCCGCGCCGATCGCCACCGAGGCTGTCGCGCCGCCGCCGTCCCGCCCCGTGCCCCTGCTGGAGAGCCGGGCCAATCGGGAAAAACTGGCTCAGATACTGAAGACCATCCTGTTGCCCTTGCTCACCTTCGCCCTCGTCGTCGGCGCCTGGAGCTACATCCATACCCATGTGGCGCCGGAGTTCCCCGCGCCCTCGGAGACCTGGGAACACGCCAAGGAAATCCTGGCCGATCCGTTCTACGAGAACGGCCCCAATGACCTGGGCATCGGCTGGCAACTCTTGTACTCGCTGGCTCGAGTCGGCGCCGGTTTCGGTCTGGCCGCCCTGGTGGGCATCCCCCTGGGATTCCTCATGGGCATGAGCGAGAACATGCAGCGCGCCCTCGCGCCCCTGATCCAGATTCTCAAGCCAGTCTCGCCCCTGGCCTGGTTGCCCCTGGGCCTGCTGCTGTTCAAGGCGGTGGACCCCTCGGCCATCTTCGTCATCTTCATCACCTGCATCTGGCCCATGATCATCAACACCGCCACCGGCGTGAAGGCCATTCCCCAGGACTACATGAACGTGGCTGCGGTGCTGAAGCTGGGCAAGCTGGAACTGGTGCGGCGCGTGCTGTTCCCCGCCACGCTACCCTACGTGGTCACCGGCATGCGCCTGTCCCTGGGCATCGCCTGGATGGTGATCGTCGCCGCGGAGATGCTCACCGGCGGCGTCGGTATCGGCTTCTGGCTGTGGGACGAGTGGAACAACCTCAACGTCTCTTCCATCATCGTCGCCATCGGCATCATCGGCGGTGTCGGCATCGCCCTCGACCTGATGATGGGCTACATGCAGAACCGTCTCGACTACAGCAAGCGCTGAACGGAGAACCCATCATGACCGCCTACCTGGACCTGCAACACATCGACATGACCTTTTCCACCGCCAAGGGGGATTTCAATGCCCTCAAGGACGTCAACCTGGAGGTGGAGAAGGGCGAATTCATCACCCTGATCGGCCACTCCGGCTGCGGCAAGTCGACGGTGCTCAACATCGTTGCCGGCCTGCTCGACGCCAGCGGCGGCATCGCCCTGCTGAAGAACCGCGAAATCAGCGGTCCCGGTCCCAACCGGGCGGTGGTGTTCCAGAATCACTCCCTGCTGCCCTGGCTCACCGTGTACGAGAACGTGAAGCTGGCGGTGGACAAGGTCATGGCCGACAAGCCCAAGGCCGAGCGCCGTGAATGGGTCATGCACAACCTCAAGCTGGTGCACATGGATCATGCCGTCGACAAGCGTCCCGGCGAGATCTCCGGCGGCATGAAGCAGCGCGTCGGCATCGCCCGGGCCCTGGCCATGCAGCCCGACGTGCTGCTCATGGACGAGCCCTTCGGCGCTCTGGATGCCCTCACCCGCGCCCACCTGCAGGACTCGGTGATGGAGATCCAGGCGGAGCTGAAAAATACCGTGTTGATGATCACCCACGACGTCGACGAGGCAGTGCTGCTGTCGGACCGCATCGTCATGATGACCAACGGCCCGTCGGCCACCATCGGCGAGATCCTCGATGTCGATCTGCCGCGTCCGCGCAACCGGCTGAAACTCGCCGAAGACCCCCACTATCACCGACTGCGCGGCCAAGTGCTGGCGTTCCTGTACCAGAAGCATCTGAAGCAAGCGGCCTGACTTCCCAGCCAAGCCGTTTCGCTCCGGGGCGGGGTGGGCTCGGGACGTTCCGCCGCCCGAGATTGCCCCCCTTTTTTGGAAAAATTCCCCGGCCATAAACGCGCTTCTTGAGCACCGGGGCGGGTTCGCGGGCAGCACCAGATCGGGGCGTGAGTTCGCGCTTTTTCCCGCGCCGCGATGCGTATAAAATGCGCAGCCCTCCCTTGCCGCACCCGCCCCGTTCACCCATGAAAATCGGTCCTCTCCGACTCAAGAACAATCTGATCGTCGCCCCCATGGCGGGTGTGACCGATCGGCCGTTCCGCCAGTTGTGCAAGAAGATGGGCGCGGGCATGGCGGTGTCCGAGATGGTCACCTCCAATTCGCTGCTCTACGGTTCGGCGAAGACCCAGCGCCGGGCCAACCACGCGGGCGAGGTGGAACCCGTCTCGGTGCAGATCGCCGGCGCCGATCCGGCCATGATGGCCGAGGCGGCCCGTTATAACGCCGACCGGGGCGCGGCCATCGTCGACATCAACATGGGTTGCCCGGCCAAGAAGGTGTGCAATGTCATGGCTGGCTCCGCCCTGTTGCAGGACGAGTCCCTGGTGGGCCGCATCCTGGAGGCGGTGGTGCGGGCGGTGCCCGATACCCCGGTGACCTTGAAGATCCGCACCGGCTGGGATCGGGAACACCGCAATGCCCTGACCATCCTGCGCATCGCCCAGGAATCCGGCATCCAGGCCCTGGCCATCCACGGCCGCACCCGGGCTTGCGGCTACTCCGGCGAGGCGGAATACGAGACCATCGCGGCGGTCAAGGCGGCGGCGCGGATTCCGGTGATCGCCAACGGCGATATCACCACGCCGGAGAAGGCCCGCTACGTGCTCGATGCCACCGGCGCCGACGCGGTCAT
>JBGSHR010000297.1:0-1862 GCA_041752155.1 Thiobacillaceae bacterium
TGCATCTGGCCCAGCCGCGCCAGGTGCGCCAGCCCGACGCCATGAAGGGCGCTTATCTCGGGCCGGAATATGCCCAGGCCGACATCGAGCAGCGCCTGCTGGCGGCCGGTGCGATATTCACCGTGCTGGACGACGCCGCCCTGTTCGACACCTGCGCCCAAGGCCTGGCCGAGGAGAAGGCCCTGGGCTGGTTCCAGGGGCCCATGGAGTTCGGCCCGCGCTCCTTGGGAGGGCGCTCCATCCTCGGCGACCCGCGCTCGCCCGCCATGCAGTCGGTGCTCAATCTCAAGGTGAAGTACCGGGAGTCCTTCCGCCCCTTCGCCCCGGCGGTGCTGCGAGAACACGTGGCGGAGTGGTTCGAACTGGACGGCGACAGCCCCTACATGCTGCTGGTGGCCAACGTCGCCGAGTCCCGGCGCAAGGCCATGAGCGAGGCGGAGCAGGCGCTGTTCGGCATCGACAAGCTCAAGGTGCCCCGCTCCGACGTGCCCGCCGTGACCCACGTGGACTACTCGGCGCGCATCCAGACCATTCATGCCGGCACCAATCCCCGCTTCCATAGCCTGGTGTCCCGCTTCCACGAGATCACCGGCTGCCCCATGGTGGTGAACACCAGCTTCAACGTGCGCGGCGAGCCCATCGTCTGCACCCCGGAGGACGCCTTCCGCTGTTTCATGGGCACCGGAATCGAACTGCTGGCGGTGGGCAACTGCCTGCTGCGCAAGGAGGCCCAGAACCCGGCCCTCAAGCTGGATTACACCAGCCGGTTCGAACTCGACTGATGACGCGGCCCGCATCCCGCCGCTGGATCTCCGGCCTGGCCCTGCTGGCCACCCTGCACCTGCTGCTGTTCTACGGTCTGCCCGGCGGCTTCCTGCTGGCGGTGCTGATCGCTCTGGGCATCTTCTACTTCCGCGCCGGGGCCATGGCCGCCACCGCCACCACCCTGTCCCTGGGTCTGGCCACCCTGTTCTGCGCCGTCGCCATCCATCTGCTCGGCCTGGACCGGGCCATGTACTACCGCCCCCACGAACAACTGGTGCAACAGAACTACGACCAGGGCTTCCGCGCCTACCGCACGCACGCCCGCATCGACATGCTGATGCCCCACGGCGACCTCAAGGCCCTCACCGCCGCGCCCCTGGCGCAGCCGCGCCGGGTGCTGTTCCAGACCGACGCCGAGGGCTTCCGCAACGACCACGAGTACGCCGCCGGCCAGACCGTGCTGATCGGCGATTCCTTCGTGGTGGGCATGGGCGACAGCCAGGCGGACATCCTCAGCGTCCAGCTGGAGCGGGACCACGGCATCCCCAGCTACAACCTGGGCCATCCCGGCGACATCTCCGACTACCTGGCCACCTGGCGCGCCTTCCGGGAGCGCCACCCGGGCCCGGTGCGCGGCCTGCTGTTCCTGTTCGAAGGCAACGACTTCGACACCCCCTACAAACCGGCCAGCGCGGAAAAGCCCGGCTTCCTGGCGCGCTGGAGCGGCAAGTACTACGGCCTGTTCACCGGCACCGATCTGTACCGGGTCACCAAGTCCCTGTACGCGCGGGCCAGCAAGTCGGGCGGCATCGCCGCCTCCAGCGCGGTGCGCAGCGAGACCGTGGCGGGCCAGCCCATGGGCTTCTACACCCCCTATGTGGAGGCCAGCCTGCGCCCCCGCTTCGAGTTTCCAAGCGCCATGGCCCAAGACCTGACCACCCTGGCCGGGCAGGTGGATCAGGTGTTCTTCATCCCCACCAACTACCGGGTCTATGCCGCCGCCCTGGGCCGGCCCACGCCGCCCCACGCCCAATGGCAGGCCCTGGCGGCCCTGTGCGCCATGCAGAATTGGCGCTGCACCGATCTCACGCCGGCCC
>JBGSHR010000298.1:0-1672 GCA_041752155.1 Thiobacillaceae bacterium
CCGATCTCGTGGCCGGGCCGTTCCAGGCGATCTCCGGCCAGGCGGACAGGGGCGGCGGGGTGAAGCTGGCCGGGCCGCTGCCGTCCAGAGTGAAGTGGATATGGCGCGTGGCGGCGCAGTTGGGAATCAGCCCCACCGGCAGGGAGGCGGCGTGGGTGGGGTAGTCCTTGATCTTCACGTCCAACACCGTGGTCAGGCCCCCCAGGCCCTGGGCGCCGATGCCCAGGGCGTTGACCTTGTCCATGAGCTCCAGGCGCAGCTCCTCCACCCGGTTGCTCGGGCCCCGCTCGCGCAGTGCCTGGATGTCGATGGGGTCGAGCAGGGACTCCTTGGCCAGCAGCAGGGCCTTCTCCGGGGTGCCGCCGATGCCGAGGATGCCGGGGGGACACCAGCCCGCGCCCATCTTGGGCAGCACCGAGAGCACCCAGTCGACGATGGATTCGCTCGGGTTGAGGACGGTGAACTGGGCCTTGTTCTCGGAGCCGCCGCCCTTGGCCGCCACCTTCACGTCCAGGGTGTCGCCGGGCACCAGATCCATGTAGATCACCGCCGGGGTGTTGTCCTTGGTGTTCTTGCGGACCCCCGCCGGGTCGGCCAGCACCGAGGCGCGCAGGGGGTTGTCCGGATGGGTGTAGGCCCGGCGCACGCCCTCGTTGACCATGTCGGCTATGCTCATGCCGCCCTCGAAGCGCACCGCCATGCCGATCTTGAGGAACACCACGGCGATGCCCGTGTCCTGGCAGATGGGCCGGTGGCCCTCGGCGCACAGGCGCGAATTGATCAGGATCTGGGCCAGGGCGTCCCGGGCGGCGGGGGATTCCTCCCGCTCGTAGGCCGCGTGCATGGCCTGCACGAAATCCAGGGGGTGGTAGTAGGAGATGAACTGGAAGGCATCGGCGATGGACTGGATCAGGTCTTCCTGGCGAATGGTGGTCATGGCGCGCTCCCGCACAAATAGATGATCAGTATCGCCCTCCGGCCGCGAGGAGAAAAGGCTTGCGGAGAGGGGGGGCTAGTGCCCTGGTACAAACGGCCCGGATGTCGTAATCCCGCTGCCGGCGGGGGGCGAAGGGGCATGCCTGGCGTGGCGGCGGGGAACTTCATGAATCCTTCACAGCGGTGCAACACAGCCCGAGAACAATGCGCGGGCTTCTTGCCGTGGGATTGCCCGCGGCTGCGCTTGAAGTTGTACCCCATTTATTTTGTAAACCGTCTCTCAGGAGCATTCCATGAAGAAATCCAGCCTCGCCCTGGCCCTGGTCGCCATGTTCGCCGCCCATGCCCAAGCCGATTCCACCGTCGTCAAGGGCCCCATGGCCTTCAATCCCATCGCCGCTTCCGCCTATGGCATGGAAAACGATGCCGACATCGCCACCACCCCCTATGTCATTCCCGAGGGCTACACCCAGTCCATCGTCTCCGACGAGACCGACCTGAACATCTACGTCGCCAACGACTGGCACGACATGAACACCGTCAACGAGACCGGCAAGCACGCCGGCCGTTACATGTACCGCACCCATGAAGTGCGCGCCAACGGCCCCGCTGATGATGCCAATTCCGTGCGCGTCGACGGCGGCAGCGGCGGCGCCGTGTCCGTGGTGGACCTGAAGACCGGCATCGCCAAGGAAGTGGTTGGCCGCGCCGACTGGGAAGCCCTGGACGGCATCCT
>JBGSHR010000299.1:0-4717 GCA_041752155.1 Thiobacillaceae bacterium
TCGGGTCGAGGTCTGTCTGCGCGGGGCGGACATCGTGCCGCTGGCGACATGAGCGGCCCGCTCTGGCACCCGTTCGCCACCTATCACTTTGCCATTTCCGGGGTGGAGACCTGGCTCTGGCTGCCGCCCCTGTCGGCCTTCGCCATCAGCTTCTTCACCAGCATGGTGGGTATTTCCGGCGCCTTCCTGCTGGTGCCGTTCCAGATGAGCGTGCTGGGCTTCGCCAACCCCTCCGCCAGCGCCACCAATCTGGTGTTCAACCTCGTGGCCATCCCGGGCGGCATGATCCGCTACTGGCGGGAGAATCGGCTGTTCTGGCCGCTGGCCCTGGTGGTCACCCTCGGCGGCGCGCCGGGCACCTTCGCGGGGCCTGGCTGCGCACCCACTGGTTGGCCGAGCGGGCGGCCTTCGAGCCCTTCGTCGCCGCCATCCTGGCCTATCTCGCCTGGCGCATGTGGGCCGATCTGCGACGGGAAACTGGCCAGCCCCGTCCCGACGGCGAAACGCGCCTTCTTGCAGCCTGTCGGACTTTGGTTGTCGATAGCGAGAAGTCACCCCGACGAGCGCGGTTTTTGCCAGATGCGCCGCCGCATAGTCGAACTATGGGGCAAGAATCTGGTGAAAAATGGGCCGTCGCGGTGGTTTCGCAGCCGGCAATTCCAAAGCCCGACAGGCTGCCAGGCTGGAGCGCACGGGAAATTCGCTTTCTGTACGGCGGCTGGCAATATGGCGTGCCGCTGCCCTCCATGCTGCTCTTCGCTTTCCTGGTCGGGGTGATCCGCACCGCCTATGGCATCGGCGGCGGCTCCTTCATCGTGCCGATCTGCCTGGCGCTATACCGTCTGCCGGTGCATGCCATCGCCGGGGCAACGCTCACCGCCACCTTCCTTACCTCGGCGATCGCCCTCGCGGCCTATTCCTGGCTGCCAGCGCCAGCGGGTCTGGTGGTCAGGCCGGACTGGGCGCTGGGCCTGGCCTACGGCGTCGGCGGCCTGGCCGGGACGTATCTGGGCGCGCGCTGCCAACGGCGGGTGCCGCAGCGGCGGCTCAAGGCATGGCTTGCCCTGTTGCTCGCGGGACTGGCGCTGTATTACGCCTGGCCAGACGGAGACTGACCGCCCCGCCGCGACCCTCGGCTCGCGACGCCGGGGTAACGGCCGTGGAATATTGGTTCATGTTTTCATGGGCCACTGTCAACGCCATGGCCCATAAGGCGAACCAGGCTCTTTCCAACCTCGGTTCAGGTGATGCTTACTTCAGAGCAGCGTCGATGAGCCCGCTTATGGCGGACAGATTCACAGCGTAATCGGTGCTCAAACCATGGCGCTGGATCAGAAATTCAGGGCTGTTCCAGGTGACATGCACTTGCCCTTGTGCGTCCTGCCAGGCCAGGGCCTTCATGGGCAGATCCAGACCGATGCTGGGTGACGCCTGCATAAGGGGCGTGCCGGCTTTGGGGTTGCCGAAGATCAGCAGTTGCGTAGGGCGTAGCGTCAGCCCCGCGCCCTGCGCTTCCGCCGAGTGGTCGATGCGGGCGAAGACCTTGACGCCTTTTGACCTCAGCACCGTTTCCAGGCGGTCCAGGGTCTCCGCCACCGGGTAGGGGCTGGGGCGGCTGAGCAGGCCGGGGTCGCCGGCCTCGGGCGCGGCCTCGGCAAAGAGGGGAAAGAAGAGGACGAGCAACAGGGTGGCAAGCGGTTTTTTCATGGGTTTTCTCCTTGGCTGGGTACAGGCGGTACCCGGTGGGTCTTCCAATACTCGGGGATGTCCTGGCGATAGCGGCGGAACACCAGGTTGGCGATCAGCGCGGTCCAGCCGGTCTGGTGCGCTGCGCCCAGGCCCTGGCCGGTCTCGCCGTGGAAATATTCGTGGAACAGGTGCAGGTCGCGCCAGTGTGGGTCGTGTTGCAGGAGCGAGTCCCGGGGATAGGCCGGGATCAGGCCATCCGCGCCGCGTCGAAATAGATCGACAAGGCGTTCGGCGAGCAGGTTGGCGACCTCTTTCAGGCTGATGGCCTGGCCGTCCAGGCAGGGCGCGGCGACGCTGAAGCTGGCGCCCAGGAACCGATGGTATTTCTCCACGGACTGGATAAGCAGGTAGTTGGTGGGCAGCCAGATGGGGCCGCGCCAGTTGGAATTGCCGCCGAACAGGCCGCTGGCGGATTCGCCCGGCTGGTATTCCATGCGGGCATGGCCGATGCCGTGCAATTCCCCCAGATCCTGCCGGGTGGCGTGCAGTTTCGAGACGCCGCGCACGCCGTAGCGGGACAGGAACTGGTCTTCGTCCAGCACGCGGGTGAGGATGCGCGCGAGCTTTTCCGGGTCGGCCAGGGACAACAGGTGCTCGCCGCGCGCGTTTTCGTGCACCGGGCAGGCGCACACCACATGGCCGTCGAAGCCGCCGCCGCCGTGTTTGGCGAGTGTGGCGGCGAAGCGGGGCGCGGCCTGGATCAGGCGCTTGTCCACTACCTCGCAGGCGAACAGGGGAATGATGCCCACCCAGGAGAACACGTCGATGCGGCGCTGGCCGCCGTCCGGGCTGACCAGCAGATCCTTGTAGAAGCCGTCCGCTTCGTCCCATAGCGATAGGTCGTCGCCGCCGTTTTTGCCAACTACACTGGCGGCGATGTTCATGAACTGCGCGTAGCACTGGATGGCGATGTCCTCGTAGGTCGGGTCCTCCACCGTGATTTCCAGCGCGATGAGCGTCAGGTTGAGGGCGAACATGGCCATCCAGCCGGTAGCGTCGGCCTGCTTCAGGGCATAACCGGGCGGCAGCGGCTGCGAGCGGTCGAACACCGAGATGTTGTCCAGGCCCATGAAGCCGCCCTCGAACACGTTGTGGCCGTCGCTGTCCTTGCGGTTGATCCACCAGGCGTAATTAAGCAGCAGCTTGTGCAATACGCGCTTGAGGAAGGCCCGGTCCTCGCGTCCGCGCTGCACCCGTTCGGCGCGATAGGCCTTCAGCGCGGCTGCGGCATGCACGGGCGGGTTGGCGTCGCCGAAGGCCCATTCATAGGCCGGAATCAGGCCATTGGGATGCAGGGCGTTTTCTTTCAACAACAGTTCGATCTGTGCCTTGGCGAAGTCCACATCGGCCAGGGCCAGGCTGGCGGCGTGGAAGGCCAGGTCCCAGGCGGCGAACCAGGGGTACTCCCACTTGTCCGGCATGGAGACCACCGCCTTGACCTTGAAATGCCGCCAGTGGTGGTTGCGGCCCCGTTTGCGCTGCTCCGGCGGTGGGTGGCCGTCGCCGTCCAGCCAGCGCGCCACATCGTAGTGGAAGAACTGCTTGCTCCAGATCATGCCCGCCATCGCCTGGCGCAGGATGCGGTGGTCCTCGGTGTTGGCATGGGGCAGCAGCTCGTCGTAGAACACCGTGGCCTCGGATTGCCGCGCCGCAAAGGTGGCCTCCCAACGGGCGAAGGGCTCGGCCAGCGGTTGCCGCGACAGCACCATGCCGGTCATGGCGGTTTCTCCCGGATCCACGATGAGCTTGTGGCTGGCGGCGAACTTACTGCCGACGTGTTCCGGGTTGACCGCATCCACCTCGCCGTGGATCAGGTGGCGGTGAAAGGCGTCCTTCACATAGGGGCTGGCGTTGGGTTGGCCCCAGAGTTTTTCCGTGTTGGTCTCGTTGTCGGTGAACAGCAACTCCGCCTGGCGCCGGCCATACAAATAGTAAGTGCCCAGGCTGGGATGCTCGGCCCGCAGCGCCCAGACCGCGCCTTTCGGCGGCGGGATTTCTTGCAGAGTTGGTTTTTCAGATTGGTCGCCCCAGTTCCAGGTGTTGCGGAACCACAGCGTGGGCAGCAGCCAGATCGTGGCCGCCTCTGGCCCCCGGTTGGCGGCGAACAGGCGGATCAGGATCTGTTCCGGCCCGGCCTTGGCGTAACGCACCTCTACGTCCCAGTAACGGTTGTCCTGAAAGGCGTCGGAATCATGCAGCGAGACGGGCGGATCGGCGCGGCCGCGTCGGGCGCTTTCCCGCAGCAGCCAGTCATAGGGAAAGGCCCGTTGCGGATATTTGTAGAGGTAGCGCAGCCAGCTATGGGAAGGGGTGGCATCCAGGTGGAAGTAGCTTTCCTTGACGTCCTCACCGTGATTGCCTTGGTTGCCGGTGAGGCCGAACAGGCGCTCCTTGAGGATGGGGTCGTGGCCGTTCCACAGCGCCAGTGCGAAGATCAGGCGCTGTTCCTCGTCGCAAATGCCGGCGATGCCGTCCTCGCTCCAGCGGAAGGCGCGGCTGGCCGCCTGCTCGAAGCTGAAATGTTCCCAGGCCGTGCCGTCCGCGCTGTAATCCTCGCGCACCGTGCCCCAGGCCCGCTCGGACAGGTACGGCCCCCACAGATGCCAGTTCTCGCGGCCCTCGCGTTGGGCCTCCAGGCGGGCGTGTTCGGCGTCGTGCGGTGCGTCATCCATGGTGATTTCCTTTCGCCAGCCGCTTGGCATGCTCCAGCCGGCACCAGACATCCAGCACGCAGGCTACCGACCAGGCCTGTGCCGGCGCGCCGCGCGGGGTGTGGGGCGGTTCGGCGTCGAACAGTTCGCTGATAGTGCCCAGGCCGGCATCGGCCAGATGGTCGCCCAAGGGTTCCAGAAGCGATTGGGCCTGGGCCGCATCGCTGGTGACGCGATACACGGCCAGGGCGTAATGCGGCAGCAGCCAGGCCCAGGCCGGGCCCTGGTGATAGGCCGCGTCGCGGCTCGGCACGCCG
>JBGSHR010000300.1:0-4974 GCA_041752155.1 Thiobacillaceae bacterium
CAGCAGGGGCAGGGCGGTGGCGATGCCGCCGGCGGTCTCCAGGGGTTCCGGCTCCCGCGACCAGGCGATGCGCACCCCCAGGGCGCTGCCGTCGCCAAGATATTCCTCGATCTTCTGGCCCAGGTGGGCGTGGTTGATCACCAGGTCGCTGAAGCCCGCCGCCCGGAGGCGTTCGATCTGCCAGGCGATGAGGGGCTTGCCGCCGGCCGCCAGCAGGGGTTTGGGAGTGTGGTCGGTGAGGGGGCGCATGCGCTCCCCCAGGCCGGCGGCCAGGATCATGGCTTTCATAAAGGAAAGTAGGCGGTGGGCAGTTGGCAGTCGGCGGCAAGGCCCCGTTCGACTGCCGGCTGACGTCTGAATACGGTCAGCTTGTTCAAAAGGTGTAGCCCACTTGTGCCTGGCGGTTCTCGATCTCGTCCAGCAGGCGCAGGAAGTCGCCCAGGCCGTTGTAGCGGCCGCAGGCGCGGCGCAGGTAGTCCATGACCAGGGGCATGTCCTTGAGGTAGCCGTCCTTGCCGTCCCGGTGGCACAGGCGCGCGAAGATGCCCAGTACCTTGATGTGGCGCTGGGCGCCCATCCATTCGAAGTCCCGGTAGAACTCGCCGAAGTCCTCCCGCACCGGTAGGCCGGCCTTGCGGGCAGCCTCCCAGTAGCGCACCACCCAGTCCAGCACCCGGTCCTCGTCCCAGCGGAGGTAGGCGTCCTTGTAGATGGAGGCCAGGTCGTAGGTGATGGGGCCGTACACCGCGTCCTGGAAATCCAGCACGCCCGGGTTGGGGCCGGCGACGGCGGGGTCGGTGACCATCAGATTGCGGCTGTGCCAGTCCCGGTGCACATAGACCCGGGGCTGGGCCAGGTTGTTGGCCAGGATGGTCTGGAAGGCGGTGTCCATGACCCGTTGCTGTTGCGGATTGAGCTCGACCTGGAGGTGCCGGGCCAGATACCAGTCGGGGAACAGCTGCATTTCCCGCATCAGCAGTTCCGCGTCGTATTCCGGCAGCTCCCCCGGCCGGCTGGCGGCCTGTATCCGGATCAGGGCGGCGTTGGCGTCTCGGTAGAGCGGGTCTGCCGTGGTCTCGTCCAGGGCCATCAGGTAGGTGGTGGAGCCGAAGTCGGACAGCAGCAGGAAGCCCTCCTCCAGGTTCTCCGCCAGGATTTTCGGCGTGTTGGCGCCGGCCTCCCGGAACAGTCGGGCCACCTTGAGATAAGGCCGGCAGTCCTCGTGGGCGGGGGGGGCGTCCATGACGATGAAGCTGCCGGACCCGGTGCTGGCGCGGAAGTAGCGGCGGAAGCTGGCGTCGGCGGAGGCGACGGAAAGATCGAGCAGGGGGGTGGGGAGAACGGTTTGTATCCATTCCCGCAAACGGGCGAGACGTTCCAAAGCTATAATCCGTCGGTCAAAAAAAGCGACCGCATCTTAACATCCCACCATGCCGCCGTTCCCGCGCCTGTTATTGCCCCTGTGCCTCGCGGCGGCCAGCCTGGAGGCATGCGCCGCCGATGCCGCGCTGCCCCTCATGGCCACCGCCCTGCTTTCCCCTCCCGCCACCGCGGCAAGCCCCCTATCCGGTCCCACCCATCTGGAGGCCGACCGCCTCCAGGGCCAGGAAGGCCGGGAGTTTTTGGCGGAGGGCAAGGTGATCATGCACAACTCGCGCGAGCGCCTGGAGGCGGATTGGCTGCATTACGACGAGCCGAGCGACGAGGCCCATGCCAAGGGCGGGGTGGTCTTCACCCAGGACCGCAGTCGGGTGGAAGGCTCGGAGCTGAAGCTCAAGCTCACCGAGCGCCTGGGGGCCATGCAGGACGTGCGTTTCGACATGGTCAGCGACGACGGACAAAACGCTCACGGCACGGCCAAGACCCTCACCTTCGCCGGCCAGGATCGCTACCAGCTGGATCAGGCCAGCTATACCACCTGCGCCCCGAATGATCCGGATTGGCAGCTGAAGACCGACGACCTGAAGCTGGATTACGTGAGCAGCATCGGCTCGGCCCGGCAGGTACGGGTGGAGTTCATGGACACCCCCATCCTGTATTCGCCCTGGATGGACTTCGCCCTGGACGACAAGCGCAAGAGCGGTTTTCTCACTCCCGCCTACGGCGCTTCCAGCGAACGCGGCCTGGAACTGGTCGTTCCCTGGTACTGGAATATCGCGCCCAATCGCGATGCCACCATCACCCCCCGCGTCATGACCAAGCGTGGCGTGCAGCTGGGCGGCGAGTTCCGCTATCTGGAGCCGACCTACAGCGGCGATCTGAGCGCGGAGCTGCTGGTCGACGACCGGGTCGCCAACCGCGATCGCTGGCGCGGCTTCTGGCGCCATCAGCAAAGCTTCACAGATCGTTGGTCGGGCGGGCTGGAGTTCGACAAGGTGTCCGACGACAGCTACTTCGCCGACCTGTCCAACCTGGTGAGCCAGACCTCCCGCGTCAACCTGCCCCGGCAGGTCAATCTGGCCTATCAGGCCGGTTGGTGGCGGGCCGCCGGCTTGTTCCAGCGCTTCCAGACCTTGCAGGACCCGGCCGCGCCCATCGTCGAGCCCTATCACCGGGTGCCCCAGCTCACCCTGACGGCAAGCCGGGATGGATTGCTGACCCAGGACAGCCACCTGGATTTCGCCAGCGAATACGTCTATTTCGACCACCAGGCCGGCAGCCGGGTGCAGGGCGGGCGTCTGTATGCCTATCCGAGCATGAGCATGCCGTTCCAGACGCCTTACTCCACCGTGACCCCCAAGCTGGGGCTGCATCTGACTCGCTACAGCCTGGACGGCGCCACGCGCACCCTGCCGGATAGCGTGGCGACATCGGCTCCGGCCGCCGGCTACACCGATGCCTCCCGCGCCCTGCCCATCTTCAGCCTGGATTCCAGTCTGGTGATGGAGCGGGATTGGGCCTTCATGGGGCACGACCTGATCCAGACCCTGGAACCCCGCGCCTTTTACGTCTACATCCCGTACCGGGACCAGAGCCGCATCCCGGTGTTCGACAGCGGCGTCAGCGACCTGTCCCTGGACCAGCTGTTCACGGAAAACCAGTTCACCGGGGTGGACCGGGTCAACGACGCCAACCAGCTCACCCTGGCCCTCACCTCCCGCTTCCTGGACCGGGAAACCGGCGCCGAGCGCCTGCAGGTGACCGTGGGCCAGCGCTACTACTTCACCGACCAGCGCGTCACCCTGGTCCCCGGTGCCGTACCGCGCGGCGGCAACAGCACCGATCTCATCGCCATCGTCGCCGGCCAGCTCACGCCCAAGCTGCGCCTCTCCTCCAGCGTGCAGTTCAATACCGACAACGGCGAGTTGGCCAAGGCCAACTTCGGCGGCAGCTGGCGCGACGGCCCGGGACGGGTGTTCAACGCCGATTACCGCTATACCCAGGACTCCATCAACCAGATCGACCTGTCCTTCCAGTGGCCGTTGAAACCTCGCTGGTACGGCGTGGGTCGCCTCAACTACTCGCTGGAAGACGCGCGTCTGGTGGAGGGGCTGGCCGGCTTCGAATACAACGCCGGGTGCTGGTCCTTGCGCGGCGTCATGCAGCAATTGGCCACCACCTCGAATACCAGCAGCAGCGCCTTCTTCCTGCAACTGGAGCTGCGCGGCCTCACCAAATTGGGTCCCAATCCCCTGGATGTCTTGAAACGGAGCATTTCCGGCTATGCCAAGAGCGATGAATTCAATTCACAGTAAGTCTTTCCCCCGCGCCGCCCGGTCTTGGGCAAGCGGAGCCCTGGTGGCGCTGCTGGCGCTACTGGCATTGGGTGGCGCGCCGGCCCAGGCCCAGACCCGGGAGATCGACCGCATCGTCGCGGTGGTCAACAACAGCGTGATCACCCGGCACGAGCTGGATAGCCGGGTGGAGCAGGCCTTGCGCCAGATCGCCGGCAAGAACACGCCGCCGCCGCCGCGTCGCTTGCTGGAGAAGCAGCTGCTGGAACGCATGATCACGGAAAAGGCCCTGCTGCAAATCGCCGAGGAGACCAATATCCACTTCGACGGGCCGCAACTGGACCGGGCCATCAGCCGCATCGCCCAGAACAACAACCTGAGCCCGGAGTCCTTCCGCAAGGCGCTGGAAGCGGACGGCATGGACTTCAACGCCTTCCGCGAACAGATCCGCAGCGAGCTGACCATCTCCCGTCTGCGCGAGCGGGAAGTGGAAAATCGCATCGTCGTCACCGACGCGGAGATCGACAACTTCCTTGCCAATCCCGGCCAGTCCGCCAACCAGCAGGACGAATTCAACCTGGCCCACATCCTCATCCTGACGCCGGAAGGCGCCAGTCCGGAGAAGCTGGCCGAACTTCAGGCCAAGGCCGACAAGGTGGTGGCGGAACTCCAGGCCGGCGCCAGTTTCGCCCAGGTCTCCGCCGCCTACTCCGATGCCCAGAACGCCGTGGAAGGCGGCGCCCTGGGCTGGCGCACGGTGGTCCAGTTGCCGGAGATGTTCGCCGTGGCCCTGCGCGAACTGAACCCGGGCCAGGTCTCTCCCATCCTCAAAAGCGCCAACGGTTTCCATATCCTCAAGCTGCTGGACAAACGCGGCAAGAACGTCCAGCTGGTGGTCAAGCAGACCCATGCGCGCCACATCCTGGTGAAGACCAACGAGGTGGTGAGCGACGCCGATGCCCAGAACCGTCTGAAGCAGCTCAAGGAACGCATCGACAACGGCGCCGACTTCGCCGAGCTGGCCAAGGTCCACTCCGACGACCTCTCCGCCAGCAAGGGCGGTGATCTGGGCTGGCTCAATCCGGGTGACACCGTGCCCGAGTTCGAGCGCGCCATGGACGCCCTCCAGCCCAACGCCGTGTCGGAGCCGGTGCGCTCCCCCTTCGGCTGGCACATGATTCAGGTCCTGGAGCGCCGCGACCAGGACGTGACCCAGGAGCGCAAGCGCCTGGAAGCGCGCCGCGCCATCCGCGACCGCAAGGCGGACGAGGCGTTCGACGACTGGGTGCGCCAGGCCCGG
>JBGSHR010000301.1:0-2403 GCA_041752155.1 Thiobacillaceae bacterium
ATCATCCCCACCCCGGCCACCTGCCGCTGGCTGGCGCGCCAGCCGGCAAGCACCTCCCGCCGCCTGGCGGTCTATCCCCAGGGCTACCACCTGCTCGCCCGCGACCTGCACGCCGACACGGTACTGGAGGACATGGCCGCCTGGCTGGCGAACCCTAAAGGCGTATTGCCCTCGGGCCTGGACGGGGCCGCAAGCGTGACGGCGTTGTGTGCCGAGGGATAGCTTCATGCCCCCAGGCGACTGGTAGGAGAGGATGCCCCGAACAACCGTCGTTCGCGGAAGGCGCTACGCTTTTCCGCCCACGCGCTGAGTTCACCGATATCTGGGAGATGCAGGACGATTTCGAGGCCAAGGTGGCCGAGTCCTTCGAGATGATGCTGGCCAGTTTCATTCGGGCGTCATGACCATGCTACTAACAAGGATAAATAACCCCACAAACCTTACTTATCCCGCACGATATGTATAGAAAAAAGCATAATCTATGCACGTAATCGGCCACATGCAAAGAAATGACTGACATCCAACCCCTAACAGCGCTTCAACCCGAGCGTTTCGACCGGCCCGACATTCTGAAAAAGTTGAATGCAGCCAGCCGTAGCCTAGCCGAACTCAAGGGCGTGGCGGCATCCATGCCCAACCAGGACATCCTCATCAGCACGCTCGGCCTCCAAGAGGCCAAGGACAGTTCCGCCATCGAGAACATCGTTACCACGCACGACGAGCTGTTCCGCGATGCGGCCTTCCCGGATACGGCTGTAAGCGCCGCCTCCAAGGAAGTGGCCCACTATCGCCAGGCTCTGCGTGTTGGTTTTGAATCGGTACGCGAGACCGGCCTGCTCACCAACAACCACATTCTGGAAATCCAAGCCGAGTTGGAGCGGAACCGCGCCGGCTTCCGTGTACTGCCAGGCACCGCACTCAAGAGCGGTAGCGGCCACACCGTCTATACCCCGCCCCAAGATCCCGACGCAATCCTGGCACTCATGGCCGACCTGGAACGTTTCATCAATCAGGACGAACTGTTCAACGCCGACCCACTGATCAAGACGGCCCTCATCCATCATCAGTTCGAAAGCATCCACCCTTTCTACGATGGTAATGGACGCACCGGACGCATCGTTAACGTGCTCTATTTGGTGAAGCAGGGACTGCTCGACATCCCCGTGCTCTACATGAGCCGCCACATCGTGCGCACAAAATCCGACTACTACCGCCAGTTGCAGGCGGTGCGCGACCATGATTCCTGGGAAGACTGGGTGCTCTACATGCTTACCGCCGTCGAGCACACCGCCACTGAAGGCATCGCCACCATCCAGGCCATCAAGTCGCTGCTGCTGGACTACAAGCACCGCATCCGCGCCCAGCACCGCTTTTACAGCCAAGACCTGATCAACAACTTGTTCTCGTTCCCGTACACCAAGATCGATTTCGTCCAGCACGACCTCAAGGTTTCCCGCCTCACCGCCACCCGCTACCTGGACGAACTCACCGCCACCGGCTTTCTGCACAAGCGCAAGATCGGCCGATCCAATTACTACATCAACCTGCCCCTGTTCGACATCCTGACCGGCGAGGCCATGGTTGAAGGCGAGGCATAAGCGCATGGCCAAAGCACCCAAAAGCAAACTCAGCGGCGCAGCCCTCAAGCACGACGAGCCACCCGCAAGAACATCCCCACCGCCGAATACCAGTCGGTGATGCAGAAGAACGAGCAATCACCCGTTCGCGTCGCCTACCCGCGCGGCGCAGCACGGTAGGTTGGGCTGACGCCAGGAAGCCCCCTCCTGTTGGGTCTTCGTACCTCGGCCCAAGCTACCTGGGCTGCATAACAGCCATCGGCGGCGAACGTCCGCTTCGGCCGACAAGCCGCCAGCAGCGTCGACCACCATGAAGGCCCATCCCTGACCACCACCAGCCGTTCGCTGGACTAATCGAAAGGTGGTTTCAGCGATACACAAAAACGCCAGGCGGCGCTGTTGGCGGTGTCGTTGGGGAAGCGGCAGGCGCTTTCCATCCAGCGAATCCCTCTCGCCCTTCCCCACCTCAGTCGTCGTCGTCATCGTCCCCGGTGCGGCGCCGGGGCACGGTGGCGGGGTCGGCGATGATGCCCCGGTAGATCTCCACCCGGTCGCCGTGGCGCAGGGGGGCGTCCAGCTTGACCGCCTTGCCGAACACGCCGACCTGCTGGCTGTCCAGGTCGATATGGGGAAACAGCTTGAGGATGCCGGACTTGTCGATGGCCTGCTGCACCGTGCTGTCGTCGGCCACGTCGATGCGCAGCCAGATCTGGTTGGCGGGTTCGGAGTAGGCGACGGCGACTTGCATGGCGGTTCTCTCAGGCGGCGGCGGGTTCGGCTGCGGGGAGGGTCTCGGCGCGGGCGGCGCGGCGTCGGTCCAGCACGC
>JBGSHR010000302.1:0-3728 GCA_041752155.1 Thiobacillaceae bacterium
GCGGCCCATGGGCCGCGCCCCGACCCCGCTTAGCGCCCCGGCGGCCGCCATGAACCCTCGAGAACCTGTGGCATGTTCACGCTGATCCGGGCCTACTGGCCGGAATACCACCATTACCGCGGCAAGCTGTCGCTCTCCTTCATCGCCATGGTGATGGTGGCGGGGGCCAGCGCGGCCATCGCCTGGATGATCAAGCCGCTGCTGGACGAGATACTGGTCAACAAGAACGCGGACCTGCTCTACGTCCTGCCCGTGTTCATCGTGCTCGCCTACCTGGTGAAGGGGGCCGGCGCCTACGTCCAGCTCTACGCCATGGGCTTCATCGGCCAGGACATCGTGCGCAAGGTGCGCGACCGCCTGCTGTCCCACTTGCTGCATCTGGACCTGGGCTTCTTCCATCGCTACCACTCCGGTGAGCTCATCAGCCGGGTCACCGGCGACATCGTCCGCATCCAGAACGCGGTCGCCGGCAGCATGGCCACCCTGGTGCGCGAGAGCCTGACCGCGGTGGCGCTGATCGGCGTGGTGATCTACCAGAGCCCGACCCTGGCCTTCATCAGCCTGGTGGTGATCCCGGCGGCCTATTTCCCGGTCAACATGATCTCTCGGCGCCTGCGGCGCATCTCCCACAGCGCCCAGACGCGCAACGCCGAACTCACCGCCAACCTGTCGGAGATGTTCGCCAACGTCGAGGCCATCAAGGCCTATCACACCGAGGACTTCGAGGCTGGCCGCTTCGCCCGGGCCAACCAGGCCTGCCTCGACGTCAGCATGAAGTCGGTGCGCATCGGCGGACTGGTGGTGCCGGTGATGGAGTTCTTCTCTTCCTTCTCCGGCGCCGCGGTCATCGCCGTGGGCGGCAAGCAGGTCATCGACGGCGACCTGACGGTGGGCGCCTTTTTTTCCTTCATGACGGCGCTGTTCATGGCGGTGGACCCCATCCGCCGCCTGTCCCAGACCTATACCCAGTTCCAGGACGCCGTCGCCGCCCACGAACGCATCCAGGCCATGCTGGAGCTCGACCCCGAGGTGCGCAGCGGCGATCAGGCATTGCGGGATGTGGAGTCCATCGGTTTCGACCAGGTCAGCCTGGCCTACGGCGACAAGGCGGCCTTGCGGGAAGTCAGCCTGGATGTCAGGAAGGGAGAGGTCATCGCCCTGGTGGGCGGCAGCGGCGGCGGCAAGAGCTCCATCGCCAGCCTGCTGCTGCGCTTCTATGACGCCACGGCGGGCAAGATCTCCCTCAACGGCCAGGACATCCGCGACTATTCCTTCACCTCGGTGCGCGAGCGCATCGCCATCGTCACCCAGCAGGTGCACATCTTCAACGACACCATCGCCGCCAACGTGGCCTACGGCGCGGCCATCGACGAGGCGCGCGTGGTCGCCGCGCTGCAAAAGGCCAACCTATGGGAGCACGTCTCCCACCTGCCCGAGGGCATCCACACCCTGCTCAACGAGGCGGGCACCAACCTGTCCGGCGGCCAGCGCCAGCGCATCGCCATCGCCCGCGCCCTGTTCCGCGACCCGCGCGTGCTGATCCTGGACGAGGCCACCAGCGCCCTGGACAACCAGAGCGAGGCGGCCATTCTGGAGACGATCCGCGCCATCGCCCCGGACATCATCACCATCATCATCGCCCACCGCCTGAAAAGCGTGGAACTGGCCCACCGCATCTATCTCATCCAGGACGGCCAGGTGCTGTGCCAAGGCAGCCAGGCGGAGCTCATGCGCGACTGCGTCCACTTCCGGGAACTCTACCGATGAAGTACAACCTGAAAACCCCCTGGGGCAGGGCCTACGCCTGGCTTTATGCCATGCTGGTGGAGCACAACTTCACCAACCTTATTCGCTTCAACTTCCACCGTCTCTCGGAGGAGGCCTTCCGCTCCTCCCAGCCCACCATGTGGCAGATGCGCCGCATGGTGAAGAAATACGGCATCAAGACCATCCTCAACCTCAAGGGCACCAACCCCAAGTCCGCCTACTGGGCCTTCGAGCAGGAACAATGCGCCAAGCTCGGCATCAAGCTGGTGAACATCAACATCGCCTCCCGCAGCGTCCCGGATGCCGAGCGCATCCGCCGCGCCAAGGAGGTGTTCGAGACCGTCGAATATCCCATCTGGATGCACTGCAAGGCGGGCGCCGACCGTGCCGGCATCTACGCCACCCTGTACCAGTATTTCCGCCAGCACATCCCCATCGAGGAAACCGATCAGCTCCGGCTCTGGCCCTACGGCCACATCCGCCATTCCAAGGCCGGCAAGGTCGATTACTACCTGGAGCTCTACAAGGCCTACCACCGGGATCACCCGCAAGTGGGACTGGTGGAATGGGCGGAAACCGTCGCCGACCGCGACCGGATCAACCGCGAATTCAAGGCCGGCGGCCTGGCGAGCTTCATCAACGACTACGTGCTCAGGCGCGAATAACCAGCCGCCGCCACGACCGCGGCATGGACCATGGGCCACGGACCCCCACCGGCCCGACTACAGACAGGGAGAGCTCCATGGACGAAACCCAGCGCAAGGAATTCATCCGCCAGACCTTCAACACCGTCGCCCCCGGCTACGACCGGCCGGCGCTGCGTTTCTTTCCCGAGAGCGCGGCGCATCTGGTGGACCAGCTCCAGCTGGCCGGCCACGAGCACGTGCTGGATGTGGCCACCGGCACCGGCGCGGTGGCCCTGAGCCTGGCCCACTGCCTGCCCGAGGGCCAGGTCACCGGCATCGACATGTCGGAGGGCATGTTGCGCCAGGCGGCCGGCAAGGCCGCCGAGCGCGGCCTGGGAAACGTGGAATTCCAGACCATGGACATGACCGACCTGGACTTCCCCTCGGAACGCTTCCATTGCGCGACGGCGGCCTTCGCCCTGTTCTTCGTCGCCGACATGGAGGCCTGCCTGCGCGGGATAGTCCATCGCCTCAAGACGGGCGGGCAGGTGCTGGCGTGCGGTTTCTCCGAGGTCTCCTTCTCTCCCAACGTGGATCTGTTCCTGGCCCGCGTCGAACGCTACGGCGTGGAAATTCCGCCGATGAGCTGGAAGCGCCTGTGCGACGAAAACCTGAACCGCGTCTTGTTGACCGCCGCCGGTCTGGAGGACATCCGGGTGGTACGGCGCGACCTGAGCTACGCCCTGGAGGATGCCGAAGGCTGGTGGGACGTGCTCTGGTATGCCGGCTTCCGGGGTCTGCTCAACCAGCTCTCGGAACCGGATCTGGCGCGCTTCCGCGCCGAGCACCTGGCAGAGATCGCGGCCCTGGACCAGGGCCAGGGCATCCCCCTGCATGTGGAAGTGCTCTATGCCCAGGGGCGCAAGCCGGCCTGAAGCCCGGACGCATACCGATGCCGGCGGGTAAGCGCTAGCCCGGCAACGCCCGGTGCATCCGCATCGGCGCCATTTCCCTGATGGCCATCTCCGCCATCTGCTCCTTGACCGCCGCGCGCCAACCCACCTGGGGACGATAGCCCAGGCGCTGCTCCGCCAGGCGGTTGTCCGCGCCCACCTCTTCCAGCAGATGGACGACGCTGCGGGTCACCAGCGGGTCCCAGGGCACGATGGGGTCGAGCTTTTCCATGAGCCAGGCGAACGGGTAGGCCAGGGCGAAGGGCACGGAAAAGTGGGGCAGCGGCAGGCCGTATTCGTCGTGCAGGAACTGGATGACCTGGCGCACCGTGGGCACCTCCGGGCCGACGATGTTGAAGCCCTCGTAACCGGCCAGGCCCGG
>JBGSHR010000303.1:0-14849 GCA_041752155.1 Thiobacillaceae bacterium
CCAGGTGGAAGGCATCAGCCGCGACCTGGCGGAAACGATCTACCGAGAACTGCACTGAATGCCGCTCAACCTGCCCAACTCGCTCACCTGGCTGCGCATCCTCCTGATCCCCATGTTCGTGGCGGTGTTCTACCTGCCCGACGGCTGGGTGCCGGAGCGGGCCATCAACCTGACCGCCACCGCCCTGTTCGCCCTGGCCGCCATCACCGACTGGCTGGACGGCTGGCTGGCCCGGCGCATGAACCAGATGTCCGCCTTCGGCGCCTTCCTGGACCCGGTGGCGGACAAACTCATGGTGGCCGCCGCCCTCATCGTCCTGGTGGACCTGGGCCGGGCCAGCGTGGATGTGGCCCTCATCATCATCGGCCGCGAGATCGCCATCAGCGCGCTACGCGAATGGATGGCCAAGATCGGCTGCTCAAGCAAGGTCGCCGTCTCCTTCATCGGCAAACTCAAGACCACGGCCCAGATGGTCGCCATCCTGCTGCTGCTCTATCACGACCCCATCCTGGGCTGGCAAGGCACGCCCATCGTCGGCCGCTGGCTGCTCTACCTGGCCGCCTTCCTGACCCTGTGGTCCATGCTGCACTACCTGTTGATGGCCTGGAAAGCACTGAAGGACGCGCCTGCCAGTTGACAGGATCATGACGGTCCTTATAATGCGCATCCACTTCGATGCGGGAATAGCTCAGTTGGTAGAGCACTACCTTGCCAAGGTAGATGTCGCGAGTTCGAGTCTCGTTTCCCGCTCCAGAATTTCCGGGGAAAGCCCACAGGCTTTCCCCGTTTGCATTCAAGGCTACAATTTCATCGCGGCGCGTTAGCAAAGCGGTTATGCACCGGATTGCAAATCCGTGTAGGTCGGTTCGACTCCGGCACGCGCCTCCAGGTACCTGACAAGCCCGCCACCCCCCGGTCCGCGGGCTTTTTCTTTTCCCCGCCCTTGAAAAGGGCTGGTCCCGCCCCTACCATTAGCACTCGACGGATGTGAGTGCTAATAGCCGCATCCTCGCAAGTTTGAACCAACCCAATCTATTCGGAACCTGTCAGGAGGACATTTAATGAAAATCCGCCCGTTGCATGACCGCGTGATCGTCAAGCGCATGGAAGAAGAACGCAAGACCGCTTCCGGCATCGTTATCCCCGACACCGCCACTGAAAAGCCCGACCAGGGCGAGATCATCGCCATCGGCGCCGGCAAGCGCGATGACAAGGGCACTCTGATCCCCCTCGATGTAAAAGTGGGCGACCGCGTCCTGTTCGGCAAGTATTCCGGCCAGACCGTCAAGGTCGAGGGCGAGGAACTCCTCGTCATGCGCGAAGAAGACATCATGGGTGTGGTGGAGAAGTGATGCGTCTCTCCCGTGGCGCTTGGCGCGACGGGAACAAGCGTCATCCCCGCGCAAGCCGGGATCCCGCCCCAAGCATCAGGATTCCCGCACCTGCGGGAACGACGAACAGAATCCTAGGAGATAAATAACATGGCAGCAAAAGACGTACGTTTTGGCGACTCCGCTCGTAGCCGCATGGTGACCGGGGTCAACATCCTGGCCAACGCAGTGAAAGTAACCCTGGGCCCCAAAGGCCGCAACGTGGTGCTGGACCGCTCGTTCGGCGCCCCCACCGTGACCAAGGACGGCGTGTCCGTGGCCAAGGAAATCGAGTTGAAGGACAAGCTGGAGAACATGGGCGCCCAGATGGTCAAGGAAGTCGCTTCCAAGACCTCCGACATCGCCGGTGACGGCACCACCACCGCCACCGTGCTGGCTCAGTCCATCGTCAACGAAGGCATGAAGTTCGTCGCCGCCGGCATGAACCCCATGGACCTGAAGCGCGGCATCGACAAGGCCGTGATCGCCATCACCGAAGAACTGAAGAAGATTTCCAAGCCCTGCACCACCAACAAGGAAATCGCCCAGGTCGGCTCCATCTCCGCCAACTCCGACTCCACCATCGGTGACATCATTGCCGGCGCCATGGACAAGGTCGGCAAGGAAGGCGTCATCACCGTTGAAGACGGCACCAGCCTGGAAAGCGAGCTGGAAGTGGTGGAAGGCATGCAGTTCGATCGCGGCTACCTGTCCCCCTACTTCATCAACAACGCCGACAAGCAGATGGCCGTGCTGGAAGACCCCTTCGTCCTGCTGTACGACAAGAAGGTCTCCAACATCCGCGACCTGCTGCCCGTGCTGGAGCAGGTTGCCAAGGCCGGCAAGCCCCTGCTGATCATCGCCGAGGACGTGGACGGCGAAGCCCTGGCCACCCTGGTGGTGAACAACATCCGCGGCATCCTCAAGACCTGCGCCGTCAAGGCCCCGGGCTTCGGCGACCGTCGCAAGGCGATGCTGGAAGACATGGCCATCCTGACCGGCGGCACCGTGATCGCCGAGGAGATCGGCCTGTCCCTGGAGAAGGCCGCTCTGACCGACCTGGGCCGCGCCAAGCGCATCGAGATCGGCAAGGAAAACACCATCATCATCGACGGTGCCGGCAACGCGGATGCCATCAAGGGCCGCATCTCCCAGATCAACAAGCAGATCGAGGAAGTCTCCTCCGACTACGACAAGGAAAAGCTGCAAGAGCGCAAAGCCAAGCTGGCCGGCGGTGTTGCCGTGATCAAGGTCGGCGCCGCGACTGAAGTCGAAATGAAAGAGAAGAAGGCTCGCGTGGAAGACGCCCTGCACGCCACCCGCGCCGCGGTGGAAGAAGGCATCGTCGCCGGCGGCGGCGTGGCTCTGCTGCGCGCCCGTTCGGTCATCACCGACCTCAAGGGTGCCAACCACGACCAGGACGCCGGCATCAAGATCGTCCTGCGCGCCATCGAAGAGCCTCTGCGCCAGATCGTCAACAACTGTGGCGAAGAGTCTTCCGTGGTGGTCAACAAGGTGCTGGAAGGCAAGGGCAACTATGGCTACAACGCCGCCATCGGCGAGTACGGCGACATGATGGAAATGGGCGTGCTGGACCCCACCAAGGTGACCCGCATCGCGCTGCAAAACGCCGCTTCCGTGGCTTCCCTGATGCTGACCACCGATTGCATGGTGGCCGATCTGCCGGAAGACAAGAAGGGTGGCGCCCCCGACATGGGTGGCATGGGCGGCATGGGTGGTATGGGCGGCATGGGCGGCATGGACTTCTAAGCGTCCGTTGCACCCCACCGGGGCTCGCCCCGGTTGCCCGAAACCCCGCTACGGCGGGGTTTTTTTATGCCGGGTGATTTATCAATTCGCTCGATACCTGTCCTGGGCACAGACCAAGGGATCGCGCCGGACAAGGAACAAGCGAGGGGCGGCGATCATTTATGAAGCCTCCAGGATTAGCCATGCCGGTATAATTCCGGCGAAATTCAGGTTTACCGCCATGACCAGCCACATCGACCCAAAATCCCATCTCGTTTCCCTGTTCCAGCAAGCCGTCAATCAGGTCGCCCCCGGCCAGGACGTGCGCATCGAACTGGATCGGCCCAAGCAGTCCAGCCATGGCGACTTTGCCTGCAATGCCGCCATGCAACTGGCCAAGCCCCTGAAGCGCAACCCGCGCGAGGTGGCCCAGGCCATCGCCGCCGCCCTGCCCGCTTCACCGCTGGTGGAAAAGAGCGAGATCGCCGGCCCTGGCTTCATCAACATCTTTCTCAAACCGGCGGCCTGGCAATCCCTGGTTCCCCGCGTGCTGGCGCAAGGCGCGGACTACGGCCGGCTGGACCTGGGCAAAGGCCAGAAGATCCAGGTGGAATTCGTCTCCGCCAACCCCACCGGCCCGCTCCATGTGGGCCACGGCCGCGGCGCGGCCTTCGGCGCCAGTCTGGCCAACGTCCTGGCCCTGGCCGGCTACCAAGTGCAGCGCGAGTATTACGTCAACGATGCCGGCCGGCAGATGGACATCCTGGCCCTGTCCACCTGGCTGCGCTACCTGGAACTGTGCAACGAGTTCGTACCCTTCCCCGGCAACGCCTACCAGGGCGGCTACGTGGGCACCATGGCGGACAGCATCTTTGCCCTGCATGGCGAACGCTACAAGCGCGGCGCGGCCGAAGTCCTGGCCGGCGTACCGGATGCCGCCGACGACGCGGAGGCCCACCTCGACGCTCTCATCGCCAATGCCCGGCGCCTGCTGGGCGCGGATTACGGCTACGTCCACGGCTTCGTTCTGGAAGAACAACTGGGCGACGGCCGCAACGATTTGACCGAATTCGGCGTCATCTTCGACACCTGGTTCTCGGAAAAGACCCTGCACGAGTCCGGCATGATCGACCGGGCCGTGGAGCAACTGAAGAAACACGGCCACATCTACGAACAGGATGGCGCCCTGTGGTTCCGCTCCACCGCCTTCGGCGACGAAAAGGATCGCGTGGTGTGCCGGGAAAACGGCATTTACACCTACTTCGCCGCCGACATCGCCTATCACCTGAACAAGTTCGAGCGTGGCTTTGACCGGGTGATCGACGTCTGGGGCGCCGACCATCACGGCTACATCCCCCGGGTCAAGGGCGCCCTCACCGCCGCCGGCGCCGATGCCGACAAGCTCACCGTAGCCCTGGTCCAGTTCGCCGTGCTCTACCGCAACGGCCAGAAGGCCTCCATGTCCACGCGTTCCGGCGAATACGTGACCCTGCGCGACCTGCGCGCCGAGGTGGGCAACGATGCCGCGCGTTTCTTCTACGTGCTGCGCAAGTCCGACCAGCATCTGGATTTCGACCTGGATCTGGCCAAGTCCGAGAGCAACGACAATCCGGTCTATTACATCCAGTACGCCCACGCCCGCATCTGCAGTGTGCTCAATGCCTGGGGCGGCCTGGAGGCCGATCTGGCCGACGCCGACACCGGCCTGCTCAGCCATCCCCAGGAACTGGCCCTGCTCCAGCGCCTGGCCGAGTTTCCCGAAACCATCGCCGCCGCCGCCCAGGACCTGTCGCCCCACGTGGTCGCCTACTACCTCAAGGACCTGGCGTCCGACCTGCATGGCCTGTACGCCGCCTGCCAGTTCCTGGTCGATGACGACGCGCTCAAACAGGCGCGCCTGGCGCTCATCGCCGCCACGCGCCGGGTCATCCGTACCGGCCTGGCCCTGCTCGGCGTTTCCGCACCGGAGAAGATGTAAGTCATGCCACGTACAGAAAACAGGCCCCCGCGCCGGGAAGGCGCTCGCCGCAACGCCAAGAAGGGGGGAATGTTCACGGGGGTGCTGATCGGCCTGGTGATCGGCCTGGTGGTCGCCGCCTCCATGGCCTGGTACTTCAACAGCCGCAACGGCTATTTCAAACCCAGCGAGTCGCCCTCGGCCAAGTCCTCCCAAGCCCAAGCCGCCGCCCAGACTAAGCCGTCGAGCCGGAACGAGACCGCGCCCCTGCCCTCGCCCGAACCCGCCGCCAGCGCAAAAACAGCACCCGCCACGCCGACCGGCACCAGTCCCGACGCCAAGCCGAAGATGGATTACACCTTCTACGGCATCCTGCCCGGCAACAAGCCCGCGAAACCCATCGAACCGCCCAAGCCCAAGGAGCTCTGGTGGCTCCAGATCGCCGCCCTGAAAGACCCCGCCGACGCGGATCGGCTCCGGGCCAAGCTGACCCTGCTGGGCCTGCATGTCACGACGCAGAAGATTCAGAGCGGCGGCGATCGTCTATACCGCGTCCGCACCGGCCCCTATAAGCGCGAGGATGATGCCTTCGGCGATTTGGACACGCTCTCCGCGAACGATTTCGAGGCTCGCCTGCTCAAAGAACCGACCAACCCCTAGGAGGACGTATGAACAAGTTTTTTGCCGCTCTTGCCCTCGCCCTGCCACTGATGCTCGCAACGACGCCCGCATCGGCCCTGGATGAGGACGTCGATTATCTGAGGCTCAGCCCGCCTCAACGCACGGACGTCAAATCCGGCCAGGTCGAAGTCACCGAGTTCTTCTGGTACGGCTGCCCCCACTGCTTCCATCTGGACCCCGAACTCAACGCCTGGGCCAAGAAACAACCCAAGGATGTGGTCGTCAAGCGCGTCCCGGCCGTGCTAAACGAAAAATGGGCAGCCCTGGCCCGCGCCTATTACGCTCTCGAAGCCCTGGGGGTACTGCCCAAGCTGCACGACGCGCTGTTCAGCGCCATCCACGTCAACGGCATGGACCTGAATGCGCCCGACGCTTTCTTCGACTGGGGCGTCACCAAGGGCCTGAACCGCAAGAAGCTGGCCAACGCCTACAACTCCTTCGGCGTCAACAGCAAGGTCATGCGCGCCCAGCAGATGACCAAGAGCTACAAGCTCACCGGCGTGCCCGCCTTCGCGGTGAACGGCAAGTACCTCACCTCCGCCTACATGACCGGCAGCCAGCCCAAGCTGTTCGAGGCCCTGGATCAGCTCATCGCCATGGAACGCAAGCCCGGCAAGAAGTCGAAAAAGTAAGCCTGGCCCGGATGGTGAAATTGGTAGACACAAGGGACTTAAAATCCCTCGGCGCAAGCCGTACCGGTTCGATTCCGGTTCCGGGCACCACCTCTAGTTCAGAGTAGTTCCGAACAAACCCGACAAGCCCGCCAGGCCCAGGCCTAGGCGGGCTTTTTTGCGCCCGCAATGAAATGCGCCACGCTCAGCGATCTCCCACCGTGAGGGAGAGGCCGTTGTCCTGGGGTCCCAGGTTCAGCAGGTAGGGCACCGCGATCTTCGCCCAGGCCTGGGGCTTCACGTAGTCGCCGGCTTGGCCACCAAAGCAACTGCGCAGCATGTCGGTGTCGATGATGCCCGGGCTCAAGGGGATGGCCGCCATGCCCGGGGGCAGTTCCTGGGCCAGGGCCCGGGTGAGACCCTCCATGGCCCACTTGCTGGCGCAATAGGGTGCCACCTGAGCATCGGTGGAGCGTCCCCAACCCGAGCTGAAGTTGACGATGACGCCGCGCCCGCGGGCCACCATGGCGGGCACGAAGTGACGAATGACGTTGGCCACGCCCTTGATGTTGACGTCGATCAGCGCCGAGAACGCCTCGGCCGGGACTTCCCAGAGGGGGGCATTGCGGTTGATGAGGGCGGCATTATTGACCAGCAAGTCGGGGGGCCCGAGGCACGCCAGCAGGCGTTCGGCCCAGACGGCGACCTGGTGGTCGTCGGCCACATCCACCACCTCGAAGCGGTGGGGCAGGCCGTACTGGGCCTGGAGCGCGGCGATGGCGCCGGGATTGCGGCCGCAGCCCAGCACGGTATGGCCGAGGCGGATGAACTCTTCCGCCATAGCCCGGCCCAGGCCCCGCGTCACACCTGTGATCAATACCAGTTTACCGGCCATATCCGTCTCCTATGCCGGTCCATGCCCAGGGCAGCGCCTGGGCTCCGGCCTTTACTGCAGGGACATCTGCATCGCGTAGGTGCAGAGGGAAATGAGAGGCTGGGGCAGGATGCCCAGCAGCAGCACCGCCAGGACGTTGGCGGAGAGCAGGGCCTGGACGTCGCTGATGGGGGTCAACACCGGCGCGTCCGCCTTGGGCGCATCGAAGTAGAGCAGCTTCACCACGCGCAGGTAGTAGAACGCGCCGATCAGGGAGAACAGCACCGCCAACACCGCCAGCCAGAGGAAGCCGGCGCCCACCAGGGCCTGGAGCACGGAGAACTTGGCGTAGAAACCGACGAAGGGAGGCAGCCCGGCCATGGAGAGCATGAGGATGGCCACCAGGGCGGCGAGCCAGGGATGGCGGCTGTTGAGGCCCTTGAAGTCGTCCAGGTTTTCCGCTTCGACGCCCTGCTGGGAGAGATAGACCACCAGGCCGAAGCTGCCCAGGCTCATCAGCACGTAGGTGATGACGTAGAACAGGCCGGCGGTGTAGCCGGCGAAGGTGCCGGACAGGATGCCCAGCAGCAGGAAGCCCATATGGGCGATGGTGGAGTAGGCCAGCATGCGTTTGATGTTGCTCTGCATGATGGCGGCCAGGTTGCCGATGGCCATGGACAGCACCGCCATCACCGCCAGCATGCCCTGCCAGTCGCCCACGGCGGGCTGCAGGCCATCCACCAGCAGGCGCATGGTGAAGGCGAAGGCGGCCAGCTTGGGGGCGGAACCGATGAACAGGGTGACGGCGGAGGGCGCGCCCTGGTAGATGTCCGGCACCCACATGTGGAACGGCGCCACGCCCAGCTTGAAGCCCAGGCCCGCCACCAGGAACACCAGGCCGAAGGCCAGGATGGTGTTGTCCTTGACGCCGGCCTGCACGACCTCGGCTATCTTGGGTAGTTCCAGGGTGCCGGTGACGCCGTAAATCATGGACATGCCATAGAGCAGCAAGCCGGAGGCCAGGGCGCCCAGCACGAAATACTTCATGGCCGCCTCCGTGGCCTGGGCCGAATCCCGCTGCAGGGCAACCAAGGCGTAGAGGGACAGGGACAGCAGCTCCAGGCCGACGTAGAGCACCAGGAAGTGGTTGGCCGAGATCATCACCATCATGCCCAGCACCGCGAACAGGGCCAGCACGAAGAACTCGCCGCGGAACAGGCCGCGCTCGCTGAGATAGGCGCGGGAATAGACCACCACGGCCAGGGTGGAGAGATAGGCCATGAGCTTCAGCACGTCGGCCATGGCGTCATCGACGAACTGGCCACCGAAGGTGAATTGGGTCTCGGGCTGGCTGGTGAACACGGTGATGGCCGCCGCCCCCACCAGGGTGAACAGGGTCAGTCCGTAGGCCCAGATGCGCTCCTTGCTGAACACGTCGATGAGCAGGATGGCGCAGGCCATGGCCAGGACGAAGATCTCCGGCAGGGCGGGGAGGAGGTCGGGCATGGGGAAGTTCATGGTCTTCAGGGCACCAGCTTGCTGTGAGCCACGTGCTCCAGCAGGTTATTGACAGAGGCGTGCATGACCTCGGTGACCGGCAGCGGGTAGACGCCCATGCCCAGCACGGCGAGGGCCAGCACCGCCAGCACGATGAATTCCCGGGAGTCGATATCTTCCATCTCGGCCACATGGTCGTTGCCGACGGGGCCGAACACCACCCGCTTCACCATCCACAGGGTATAGGCGGCGCCGAAGATCAGAGTGGTGGCGGCCAGGGCGGCCCACCAGAAGTTCACCTGCACCGCTCCCAGCACCACCATGAACTCGCCGACGAAGCCGGAGGTGGCGGGCAGGCCCGAGTTGGCCATGGCGAACAGCATGAAGAAGGCGGCGAAGCGCGGCATGGTGTTGGCCACGCCGCCGTAATCGGCGATCTGGCGCGAGTGCACCCGGTCGTACATGACGCCCACGCACAGGAACATGGCGGCGGAGATGAAGCCGTGGGAGATCATCTGCACCAGGCCGCCCTCGATGCCCAGGGGGTTGAACAGGAAGAACCCCAGGGTGACGAAGCCCATGTGGGCGATGGACGAATAGGCGATGAGCTTCTTCATGTCCGACTGCACCAGGGCCACCAGGCCGATGTACACCACGGCGATGAGGGATAAGGTGACGATGAGCCAAGTCAGCTCATGGGCGGCGTCCGGCAGGATGGGCAGGATGAAGCGCAGGAAGCCGTAGGCGCCCACCTTCAAGGTAATCGCCGCCAGCACCACCGAGCCGCCGGTGGGCGCCTCCACGTGGGCATCCGGCAACCAGGTGTGCACCGGCCACATGGGCACCTTCACCGCGAAGGCGAAGAAGAAGGCCACGAACAGCAGGATCTGGGCCGACATGGCCAGGGGCAACCGGTGCCAGGTCAGGATCTCGAAGCTGCCGCCGCTCTGGAAATAGAGATAGATCAGGGCCACCAGCATGAGCAGGGAGCCCAGCAGGGTGTAGAGAAAGAACTTGATGGCGGCATAGACCCGGTTCGGCCCGCCCCACATGCCGATGATCAGGTACAGGGGGATCAGCATGGCCTCGAAGAACACGTAGAACAGCACGCCGTCCAGGGAGGCGAACACGCCATTGATCAGGCCGGACTGGATCAGGAAGGCGGCCATGTACTGGGCCACCTTGGTCTGGATCACCTTCCAGCCGGCCAGCACCACCAGGATGGTGGTGAAGCTGTTCAACAGGATGAAGGGCATGGAGATGCCATCCACGCCCAGACGATAGTGGATGTTGAAGGCGGGGATCCAGGATGCCAGCTCGCCGTACTGCATGGCGGCGGTGCCCGTATCGAAGCCGGTCCACAAGGGAATGGTGACCAGGAAGCCCAGCACCGAGCCGATCAGGGCCAGGGTGCGCTGGCCGTCGGCGCGTTTGTCGTCGCCGCCCGAGGTCAGGATGAGCACACCGAACACGATGGGTACCCATATGGCGAGGCTTAACAAGCCGATCCCTTCCGTCATCGCTTCGCTTTCTTAGAGTCAGCCCCGCACGAACCAGGTGGCGAGCAGCAGCACGCCAATGATCATCGCGAAGGCATAGTGGTAGATGTAACCGGATTGCAGATGGCGCACGACGCCGGCGATATGGCCCACCAGGCGGGCCGAACCATTCACCAGCCAACCGTCGATGGCCATCACGTCGCCCCAGCGCCACAGGCGCCCGCCCAGCAGGCGCGCGCCGCCGGCGAAGAACCAGTCGTTGAAGGCGTCGAAACCGTATTTGTTTTCCAGTACCCAGTAGATCGGCGCGAAGCGCTTGCGCAGGGCGGCGGGAATATCCGGCCGCTTCAGGTAGAAGAACCAGGACAAGCCCACGCCGGCCACCGCCAGCCAGAACGGCAGGGTGGTGAGGGCGTGGAGGGCCATGGCCCCGGCGCCGTGGAAGTGGTGGGCCAGCTCGGCCATGCCGCCATGGGCCTCGGACACCTGGATGGCGTGGCCGAACCAGCCGCCGAACAGCAGGGGCTCGATGGTGAAATAGCCGATCAGCAGGGACGGGATCGCCAGCAGGATCAGGGGCAGGGTCACCACCCAGGGGGTTTCGCGGGGCGCCGTGTGGCCACCATGGTGATGGCCGTGGACATCGCCGTTCTTCCCCGCCTCGTGGTCGTGGGTGTCGTGGGCGAGCTTGAAGCGCTCCTTGCCGTGGAACACCAGGAAGTACATGCGGAAGGAATAGAAGGCGGTGACGAACACCCCGAGTGTCACGGCGAAATAAGCGAAACCGGAGCCGGGCAAGTGGGACAGTTTCACCGCCTCGATAATGGAATCCTTGGAGTAGAAGCCGGACAGGAAGGGCGTGCCGATCAGGGCCAGGGAGCCGATCAGGGAGGTGATCCAGGTGATGGGCAGGTACTTGCGCAGGCCGCCCATGTTGCGGATGTCCTGCTCGTGGTGCATGGCGATGATCACCGAGCCGGCGGCCAGGAACAGCAGGGCCTTGAAGAAGGCGTGGGTCATCAGGTGGAAGATGGCCGCCGAGTAGGCCGAGGCACCCAGGGCTACGGTCATGTAGCCCAGCTGGGACAGGGTGGAATAGGCCACCACGCGCTTGATGTCGTTCTGGATCACGCCCAGGAAACCCATGAACAGGGCGGTGATGGCGCCAATCACCATGACGAAGGACAGGGCCGTCTCGGACAGTTCGAACAGGGGCGACATGCGCGCCACCATGAAGATGCCGGCGGTCACCATGGTCGCCGCGTGGATCAGGGCGGAGATGGGGGTGGGGCCTTCCATGGAATCCGGCAGCCAGACATGCAGCGGGAACTGGGCCGACTTGCCCATGGCGCCGATGAACAGCAGAATGCAGATCACCGCCATCAGGCTCCAGGGGTGGCCGTCGATCAGGGTGATGGTGTGGCCGGCCAGGTGGGGCGCCATCTGGAACACCTGCTGGTAGTCCAGGGTGCCGGTGTAGGCCAGCACCAGGCCGATGCCCAGCAGGAAACCGAAGTCGCCCACCCGGTTCACCAGGAAGGCCTTGAGGTTGGCGTAGATGGCGGATTCCCGCGTGAACCAGAAGCCGATCAGCAGGTAGGACACCAGGCCCACCGCTTCCCAGCCGAAGAACAGCTGCAGAAAGTTGTTGCTCATCACCAGCATGAGCATGGAGAAGGTGAACAGGGAGATGTAGCTGAAGAAACGCTGGTAGCCGGGATCGTCCGCCATGTAGCCGATGGTGTAGATGTGCACCATGAGGGAGACGAAGGTCACCACCAGCATCATCATCACCGTCAGACGATCAATGAGGAAACCGATCTCCAGGGACACGTCGCCCGAGGTGAGCCAGGTATAGACCGTGCCGTTGAAGGTATTGCCGGCCTGCACGTCCTGGAACACCAGCAGGGAGGCCAGGAAGGCGATGGTCACGCCCAGGATGGTGACGATGTGGGAACCCGCGCGGCCGATGGTCTTGCCGAACAGGCCGGCGATGACGGCGCCCGCCAGGGGGGCCAGGGGCACGGTGAGGTAGAGAGAGGTCATTTGCATACCGTCACCCCTTCAACCGGTCGAGGTCGTCGACGTTGATGGTGCGCAGATTGCGGAACAGCACCACCAGGATGGCCAGGCCGATGGCGGATTCCGCCGCGGCCACGGTGAGGATGAAGAACACGAACACCTGGCCCGCCGTGTCGTCGAGATAGCGGGCAAAGGCGATGAAGTTCATGTTCACCGCCAGCAGCATCAGCTCGATGGCCATGAGCAGGATGATCACGTTCTTGCGGTTGAGGAAGATACCCACCACGCTGATAGCGAACAGAATGGAGCCCAGGATCAGGTAATGATTCAAGCCGATCATGCTTCTTCGTCCTTAGGCGCTTCGGGATGTTGGGGCTTCAAGTTCACCAGGCGGATGCGATCGGCGGCCTTGACCCGGACCTGCAGGGCGGGGTTTTGATGCTTGGTGTCCTTGCGCCGGCGCAGGGTGAGGGAGATGGCGGCGACCATGGCCACCAGCAATACCACGGCTGCCAGCTCGAACGGATAGACGTAATCGGTATAGAGCAGGCGGCCCAGTTCCTTGGTGTTGCTGTAGTCGGCTGCGTGGGGCACGGGGGTGCCCAGGCCCAGATCCTTGCCGCCCAGCACCATGACCATCTCCACCACCATCAGGCCCGCCACCAGGGCGCCCGCCGGCAGGTAGCCCCAGAAGCCCTTGCGCAGCTCTTCCAGGTTGATGTCCAGCATCATCACCACGAACAGGAACAACACCATGACCGCGCCGATGTAGACCAGCACCAAGGTGATGGCCAGGAACTCGGCCTCCAGCAGCATCCACAGGCCGGCGGCACTGAAGAAGGCTAGCACCAGGGCCAGGGCGGAATGCACCGGGTTGCGGGCGGTGATCACGCGCAGGCCCGCCAACAGCAGGATGGCGGAGAGGAAGTAGAAAACCAGGCTTTGAAAGTCCATATCCATTCCGTCAGCGGTAGCGGGCGTCTTCGGCCCGATCCCGGGCGATCTGCTCTTCATATTGGTCACCCACGGCCAGCAGCATCTCTTTCGTGTAGTAGAGATCGCCGCGTTTCTCGCCGTGGTACTCCAGGACGCGGGTCTCGACGATGGCATCCACCGGACAGGCCTCCTCGCAGAAGCCGCAGAAGATGCACTTGGTCAGGTCGATGTCGTACACCGTGGTGCGGCGCGTGCCGTCCTCCCGCTGTTCCGACTCGATCTTGATGGCCAGGGCCGGGCACACCGCCTCGCACAGCTTGCAGGCGATGCAGCGTTCCTCGCCGTTGGGATAGCGGCGCTGGGCGTGTAGACCGCGGAAACGGGGGGATTGGGGAGTCTTCTCTTCCGGAAACTGCACCGTGATCTTGCGCGCGAAGAAATGCCGGCCGGTGAGGGCCATGCCGCGCAACAACTCGGTGAGCAGGAAGGTATCGAAGAAGCGCTTGATAGCGGAAATCATGCTCGCCTCCTCAATGGAACAGATAGCCGTAAGGCGTCTGCATGGCCGCGCCCACCACCAGGATCCACACCAGGGTCACGGGGATGAATACCTTCCAGCCCAGACGCATGATCTGGTCGTAGCGGTAGCGCGGGAAGGTGGCGCGGAACCACAGGAACAGAAACAGGATGAAGGACATCTTCGCGGCGATCCAGATGAAGCCATCCGGCAGGAACGGCACCGGCGACAGCCAGCCGCCCAGGAACATGATGCTGACCAGGCCGGCGATCAGGATCATGTTGGCGTATTCCGCCAGGAAGAACACGGCGAAGGCCATGCCGGAATATTCCACGTGGAAGCCGGCGACGATCTCGGATTCCCCTTCCGCCACGTCGAAGGGCGCCCGGTTGGTCTCGGCCACGCCGGAGATCAGATACACCAGGAACAGGGGGAACAGGGGAATGAAATACCAGTTCAACAGACCCCAGCCGCCCTTTTGGCCATTGACGATGTCCACCAGGTTCAGGCTCTGGGCGGCCATCAGCACCCCCACCAGGGCGAAGCCCATGGCGATCTCGTAGGACACGATCTGGGCCGAGGAGCGCATGGCGCCCAGGAAGGCGTATTTGGAGTTGGAGGCCCAGCCGGCGATGACCACGCCGTACACGCCCATGGAGGTGATGGCCATGATGTAGAGCAGGCCGGCATTCAGGTTGGCCAGCACCAGATGATCCGTGAACGGGAACACGGCCCAGGCCGCCAGGGCGGGGGCGATCACCAGCACCGGACCGAGAAAGAACAGGCCCTTGTTGGCCCCGCTGGGGATGATGATCTCTTTCATCAACAGCTTCACCGCATCGGCGATGGGTTGCAGCAGGCCGAAATAGCCCACCCGGTTGGGGCCGATGCGCACCTGCATGTAGCCGATGACCTTGCGCTCGGCGTAGGTCAGGTAGGCCACGCACACCATCAGGGGCAGGACGATGGCGACGATCTTCACCAGGGTCCAGATCGGCAGCCAGGCGGGGCCGAGGAGTTGCGCCAGGGGGGTCAGGATAGCGTCCATGTCAGGCCTTCTCCACGCTGATGCCGCCGATACGGGCACCCAGACCGGCGGTCTGGTGCATGGCCGCGGCCACCCGCACCACACCGGC
>JBGSHR010000304.1:0-8835 GCA_041752155.1 Thiobacillaceae bacterium
GACGATGGCGGCGGTGAGCGGGCCGTCCTGGGCGATGGGCAGGCCCGCGGTCAGCGCCAGGGTGGGTTGCGCATGGATATGCTCGGGGCGGGCGATGCTGCAATGGGCGAGCATCAGATCGAGGCTGTGTGCGGCATCTTCCGTGCCGTGACCTAACCAGCCAGCAAGGCGGTGCATGGGATACTCCAGGGATCGAATAGGTTGGAGGGTTAGGGCGTCTTGGCCGGGATCAGCGGGGTTTTCGGATAGCCGGCGGCATCCAGCATGCTGTCCCAGGACGAGGCGTCGAAGCCCTTTTGATGGGCCTTGCCGATGACGATGACGGGCACTTCCAGGGCGCCCACCAGCTTTTTCAATTCCACGCCGTATTCCGGTTCCTTGGACGGGTCCTTCAGGGTGAAGGGGATGCCACGCTGGCGCAGATAGTCTTGAGCCTGCTCGCAGAAGACGCCGCAATTGCTGGAATACAACACCACGGGGCTGTGTTCCCGTGCCAGCTTGGTGGCGAAGGCCTCCTTCTCCACCTCCACCACATTGCCCTTGCCGGAGAGCCTCTGGGTCTTCTTGGCGCCGCCCGGCGGGGGTTGGTCCGAATAGTGGATACCGCCTCGGTCATCCACCCAGCGATAGAGGTCGCTCCCCCAGGCGGAGGTCAGCATGAGGCAGCCACACAAGGCAATCAGTCCGATCCGGTCCATACGCGCTCTCCCAAGATGCGGCCATTCTAGCAGCGTGGCGAGGCCGCGCGGCAGGGGCTCAGCCCTGCATGCCGTTGTGGCGCAGTAGGGCATCGATGGTGGGCTCCCGGCCGCGGAAGGCCTTGAACGACTCGATGGCCGGCCTGGAACCGCCCTGGGCCAGGATCTCGCTCCAGAAGCGATGGCCGATATCCGGGTTCAACACGCCGTTCTCCTCGAACAGGCTGTAGGCATCCGCCGACAGCACCTCCGCCCACTTGTAGCTGTAATAGCCCGCCGCGTAACCGCCGGCGAAGATGTGGGAGAAGTTGTTGGGGAAGCGGTTGTAGTCGGGGGGAATCACCACCGCCACCTGGCGGCGGATGTTGCCCAGCAGGTCCAGGGCGGTCTGGCCTGGCTTGAGATCGTGGTGCAGGTGCATGTCGAACAGGGAGAACTCGATCTGGCGCACGGTCTGCATGCCGGCCTGGAAGTTCTTGGCCGCCAGCATCTTGGCGAACAGCGCTTCGGGCAACGGCGCGCCGCTGTCCACGTGGCCGGTCATGTGCTTGAGCACCTCCCATTCCCAGCAGAAGTTCTCCATGAACTGGGACGGCAGTTCCACCGCGTCCCATTCCACGCCGTTGATGCCGGACACCCCCAGATCCTCCACCCGGGTCATGAGGTGGTGCAGGCCGTGGCCGAATTCGTGGAACAGGGTGATGACCTCGTCGTGGGTGAGCAGGGCGGGTTTGCCCCCCACCGAGCGGGTGAAGTTGCAGTTGAGATAGGCCACCGGGGTCTGGATGCCGCCATCGGTCCGGCGCCGGGTTATGGCATCGTCCATCCAGGCACCGCCGCGCTTGGTGTCCCGGGCGTGCAGGTCCAGATAGAACTGGCCCACCAGTTGCCCCGTCTTGTCGTGCAGGGCGTAGAACTGCACGTCTTCATGCCAGAGGGGCGCCTGGTCTGGACGGATCTCCAGGCCGTACAGGGTCTCGATCACCCGGAACAGGCCGGCCAGCACCTTGGGTTCCTGGAAGTACTGCTTCACCTCGTTTTCCGAGAAGGCGTAGCGGGCCTCCCGCAGCTTTTCCGAAACCAGGGCGATGTCCCAGGCCTGCATGTCCGGCAGGTTCAGTTCCTTGGCGGCGAACTCGCGCAGCTCGGCGATGTCGCGTTCGGCATAGGGTTTGGCGCGTTGTCCCAGCTCGTTGAGAAAGTCCAGCACCTGGGCCGGGGTTTCCGCCATCTTGGGCGCCAGGGAAACCTGGGCGTAGGTCTCGAAGCCCAGCATGCGGGCCGCCTCCTGGCGCAGTTCCAGGATGCGGGCGATGAGGCCGGTGTTGTCCAGCTCGGCGGGGCCGAACTCGGAGGCCCGGGTGGTGTAGGCCCGGTACATCTCCTGGCGCAGGGTGCGGTTCTCGCAGTACTGCATGATGGGCATGAAGCTGGGGGCCTGGAGATTCAGCTTGAAGCCGGTCTTGCCGTCGGCCTCGGCCATTTCCCGGAACATGGCCAGGGCATCTTCCGGCAGGCCGGCCAGCTCGGCCGGGTCGTCGATGAACCGGGACCAAGCGTTGGTGGCGTCGAGCAGGTTCTCTTCGAACTTGGCCGAATGCTTGGACAGTTCCTCCTGGATGGCCATGAAGCGGGGCTTCTGGTCCTCGGGCAGCTCGGCGCCGCCCAGTTTGAAGTCGCGCAACTCGTTGTCCAGGATCTTCCGGCGCGCCGGACTCAGGCGGGCGGCCTCGGGGCTGGCGGCCAGGGCCTGGAAGCGGCGGAACAGGCCCTCGTGCTGGCCCAGTTCGGCGTAGTACTGGGTGATCTTGGGCAGATTCTCGTTGTACACCTCGCGCAGCTCCGGGCTGTCCAGCACCGAATGCAGGTGGGACACCTGGCCCCAGGCCCGGGACAGGCGCTCGTTGGCGTCTTCCATGGGCGTGACGAAGGCATCCCAGGTGGGGGCGGCGCCGTCGGCCATCTGCCGGGCCACCTGGTCGCGGCCTTCGGCCAGGAGCTGGTCGATGGCGGGGGTCACGTGTTCGGGGAGGATCTCGTTGTAACGGGGCAGGCCGGAGTAGTCGAGCAGGGGATTCTGTGTGTTCATGGGGGTCGGGGTGGGCGAAGTGAGTCCTATACTTGCGGCCATTGTCGTGTTTTTCCAGAGGCCATGGCTATCGAAGCATTCCGGGGCATCCTGCCCACATTGGGCGATGAGGTGTTCGTCCACCCGAGCGCCACGGTGATCGGCGACGTGGCGCTGGGGGATCAGGTGTCCATCTGGCCCAATGTGGTGATCCGGGGTGACGTGAATGCCATCCGCATCGGTCCACGCAGCAACATCCAGGACGGTTCCGTGCTGCACGTGAGCCACCAACGTCCATCTGACCCGGAGGGCGCGCCCCTGGTGATCGGCCGGGACGTGAGTGTCGGCCACGGCGTGATCCTGCACGGTTGCACCATCGGCGATGAATGCCTGGTGGGCATGGGCGCCCTGGTGATGGACCACGCGGTGCTGGAACCCCACGTGCTGCTAGGGGCGGGCAGCCTGGTGAGCGAGGGGCAGGTGCTGCAATCCGGCTGGCTGTACCTGGGGCGCCCCGCCCGGAAGGCGCGCCTCCTCACGGAAGAGGAACGGGCCTACTTCGCCTATCTGGCCGGCAATTACGTCAAGCTGGCGGCGGACTATCGCGCCGTCAGCTAGCTAGCTTCTTTCCCTCTATCCCTTATCCGGCGCGGTGCTTCCGCGCTGCTATAACTTTCGGCCATCATCCTTCCGGACAAATGAGTCTTTCGACTCATTTTTTGGGGTATCCGACCCTGCACGAACTGTCATTTACTCCCCTTAGCCTGTCGCAAAAAATCTGGCCTTACGGCCATCTAACAGGGTTGCCAACAGGGGGTACCCATGATCCGCAGCATCGCCATCTTGTTTGCGCTTGTCGCGCTGCCATTTTCTGCATTCGCGGCGCAGTGCGAGGTATTGCCTTACCAGAACCAATGCCAAGGTTCCAATTTATGGCCGGTGCCGGCTGGATGGACAGCGGATGGTGGTGCTGGCGACGCTACAAGCGGCGACTGCCAGCCTCAGCCACCAGTCTCGGTAGCTCAAGACACGATGTTCTGGTTATACCGCGATTCTTACGGTGGCCAGCTATCGAGATGGTATGCCGCATCCGAAGTGGCTGCTGCCTGTGCCGAAGCTGTGGCAATCAAGAACCTCACGACCCCCGAGTTCACGATAGCTGTAATCCGAATGAACGACGGCGAATACAACTGTGCTACCAGATCCGATGGCTATCGCCTCCAGGTGCTGGCGAGGACCGAGTGCCGGACCGGATACACACCAACTATGTGGGACACATGCACGTTAGCTAATGCCAGCTTGACCAAGGTATCGAACGGGGTATGTACCGCACGCTGGACTAGCGCAGCCATGACCGCGATACAGAAAGATTCGCTCGACCCCGACTGCACCCCCGACGAGCAATGCGCGCTTCCCGTCGACCCCAAAACCCTCGGCCCCCCTTCCTGCGAAATCGCCGTCGGCAACCCCATCAACAGCGCCACCGGCAACAAATACCAACCCGAAGCCGACTACGCCGAGCCCGGCGCCTTCTCCCTCCACCTCACCCGCCACTACAACAGCCAAAGCACCGCCTCCGGCCCCTTCGGCACGGGCTGGAGCGCCTTTGCCTCAATCCAGGTGGTGGACCCCACCCACCTCACCGCCCACCGCCCCGATGGCCGGGTGCTGAGCTACACCCTGACCAACGGCACCTGGACCGCCGACGCCGACGTGAGCGACACCCTCGTCGCCCTGGCCAGCGGCTACCGCCTCACCACCGCCTCGGACGACCAGGAAACCTACGCCGCCAACGGCCAGCTCCTCTCCCTCGCCGACCCCGCCGGCCGCACCCAGAGCTACAACTACAACGCTAGCGGCCAGATCACCGCCATCACCGATGCCACCGGCCGCAGCCTGACCTTCACCTTCGATGCCGCCCAGCGCATCGCCACCCTCACCGACCCCGCCGGCGGGCTCACCACCTACGCCTACGACCCCGCCGGCAACCTCACCAGCGTCACCTACCCTGACCTCACCTCCAAGACCTATCACTACGAATCCCCCGCCTTCCCCCACGCCCTCACCGGCATCAGCGACGAGACCGGTGCCCGCTACGCCACCTGGACCTACGACCCCCAAGGTCGCGCCCTCTCCAGCGAACACGCCGGCGGCGCCGAACGGGTGGACCTGACCTACAACGCCGACGGCAGCACCACCGTCACCGACGCCCTGGGCAGCGCCCGCACCTACGGCTTCACCACCGTCCTCGGCGTGGTCAAGGGCAGCGGCGTCTCCCAGCCTGGTGGCGCGGGCTGTGCCGCCGCCAGTTCCGCCGTGAGCTATGACGCCCACGGCAACGTCGCCAGCCGCGCCGACTTCAACGGCCACACCACCACCTACAGCCACGACCTCACCCGCAACCTGGAAACCACCCGCAGCGAAGCGGTGGGCACCCCCGAGCAACGCACCGTCGAGACCGACTGGCATCCCCGTTTCCGTCTGCCGGTGGAAATCCGCGAGAAAGACGCCGCCGGCACCCTGCTGCGCACCACCCGCTACACCTACGATGGCGACAACACCCTGGCCGACGGCAAGGGCGACCTCACCCGCCAAGCAATCCTCGACCCCGTCAGCGGCCAAAGCCGGCTGTGGACCTGGAGCTACACCTACCACCCCAGCATCCCCGGCGTCCTGCTCCAGAAAGTGGAAGACGGCCCGCGCAGCGACGTCGCCGACCTCACCACCTGGGACTACTACCCCCCCGACGCCCTCTGCGAAGGCGGCCACCTCGGCTGCCGGGGCCAGTTGCGGCAAGTGACCAACGCCCTCGGCCACGTGACCCAAGTAACTCGCTACAGCCCTAATGGCCAACCGGAAACACCCATCGACCCCAACGGCACCATCACCACGCTGGAATATTGGCCACGCGGCTGGCTCAAGAGCCGCACGGTAGCGGGCGAGAGCACGCTTTACGATTATGACCAAGCCGGCCAGCTCACCCGCCTCACCCGGCCCGACGGCGGCTATGTGGAATATCTCTACGACGCCGCCCACCGCCTCACCGACATTGTCGATCCGGACGGCAACCGCCTCCACTACACCCTGGATGGCCTGGGCAACCGCACCGGCGAGGAAATCCTCAATGCCGTCGGTGATCTCTTCTACACCCACAGCCGCCAGTTCGATGCCCTGGGCCGCTTGTGGCAGGACATCGGCGCCTACAACCAGACCGCTACCCACAGCTACGACGCCCACGGCAACCTTAAGACCCTGGACGGCCCGCGCACCGATGTGGCCGACACCACCCAGATGGACTACGACGCACTGAACCGGCTGTCACAGGTCACGCACCCGGATGGCGGCGCCGAGCACTACGCCCTGGACGCCCTGGACCGGCATACCGGCGTCCAGGACCCCAACCAGCTCACCACGCTCTACACCGCCAACGGCCTGGGCAATACCACTCGTACCGAAAGCCCCGACACCGGCATTACCACCCGCACCTATGACGAGGCGGGCAACCTCAAGAGCGAGACCGATGCCCGGGGCTACACCACCACCTACACCTACGACGCCCTCAACCGGGTCGTCACGCGGACCAGTTCGGAGCCCTCCACCCCGGCCTATGCCTACACCTACGACACCTGCACCTACGGCATCGGCCACCTCTGCTGGGTGGCCCGCAACGGCGCCCTACATCTCTACTACGACTACGACCCCCTGGGGCGACTCGCCTACAAGCTGCAATTCACCGCCGACTGGGACGCCAGCTACGTCGTCTACACCCATGACCCCTACGGTCGCCTCAGCCAGATCACCTACCCCACCGACCGCACCGTCACCTACGCCTATGACACCCAGGGACGGGTCAGCGAGGTCCGCACCCAGGCCGCCAACGGCGCCAGCGCCACCGTGCTGGCGAACAATTTCGCCCATTTCTATCCTTTCGCCGGACCCCAGAGTTACCGCTACGGCAACGGCAAACAGTTCTGGATGAGCCGGGATCAGGACTACCGGCCGGACTACCTGTTCGACGGCCCGCGCTACAAGCTGGCCGGCTACAACGAGGCGGGCGATCTCAACCTGCTCACCGACATCTATGGCCACCGCCAGGAATACGGCTATGACGCCAACGGCCGGCTCCTCTCCCTGAACGACACCGCCGCCGGCGGCCTGGGCAGCCTCAGCTACCTCTACGACCTCAACGGCAACCGCACCAGCGAGACCCGCAACGGCGCCACCCAGAGCTATGTCTACTCGCCCACGGACAGCAACTGGCTCTACCAGGCCGGCAGCGAATACCACCTGCGCGACCCGGCCGGCAACACCGCCTTCGCCACCGCCACCGGCTTCCTCGGCTATGACGGCTACGGCCGCCTGATCAAAAGCAGCAACCAGAATACCTCGTACCAGTACAACGCCCTGGGCGAGCGCAGCAAGAAGAAATCCGCCAACGGCGCCGCCACCGTCTTCCACTACGGCGCGCAAGGCGAACTGCTCTATGAACGGGACGCCGCCGGCCACAGCAAGGTCTACGTCTGGCTGGACGGCCGGCCCCTGGCGCGCATCGACGACGACAGCGCGGTTTACTACTACCATACCGACCACCTGGGCACACCGCAGGTGATGACCGACTCAAGCGGCGCCGTGGTCTGGCGGGTCGACTATGAACCGTACGGCAAGGCGGTGGTGAAGGTGGCCACGGTGGGGAACAACCTGAGATTGCCAGGGCAGTACTACGACCAGGAGACGGGGATGCATTACAACTACTTCAGGGATTACGACCCGGGGACGGGGCGGTATGCGGAGGGGGACCCGATTGGGTTGGCGGGGGGCATCAACCTTTATGCCTATGTGGGGGGGAATCCGCTGAGTTATGTTGACCCGCTGGGCCTCTTCCTCGAATTCAGCAATTCACAGCGATCCCTGACTTGGGTTGATCCCAATACAGGCACCAGAAGCCCAAGCACTACTTGGCCTGCGAGAAGTGGGTCCAGTCATCTACAACCACTGCCTCAAGGTTGGTACTACGTAAATCCTGAGCAGACCCCCGTCCGGGAAGAAAAGACATCGATGACGGACACATGTGGCAATGCGTATAAGTTTCGATTGCTTCCACAGTTCGAGACAAACCGCAGTGGCCTGCTCATACATCCTGATGGTGGTAAGCCTGGCACGGCTGGTTGTATCGGGGCGCAGGGGTGCACCTCGTCATTGCGTCAATTCCTGGAATCTGTCTTGCCTGGCGGCAGTGGCGGCGGCCTCAACCTCAAGGTCGTACCATGAAACCCCTGCTCTTTGCCCTGATGCTAGGTGTGGGCAGCCTGTTTCAAGCCCAGGTTCATGCTGAGACATGCACAAAAGGTTCATTGGTGGCTCAAGCGGCCGAGCCAATTGTTCAGCGCAATGTGGCGCTGATCAATGAAATCATCAGGAATCCCAAGGCGGCTACCATATTGAACTGGACGCAATTGTCGAATCCGCATGATGAGACGGAAATTTTGTTCTTCGCCAACTCCATCAGTAATGGGAGCGCGGCCGTGTACTCAGACACCAGCCCCATTCTGGCTAAATCCACTAGGCACTCGCAGTCGCAAAAGCAATCATCGGTTGTGCTCCAGTACCTGCGCCTTTCACTGATGGCCTTTAATGGTCGGCCTGGTCCGAAACCGTTGCATATGACCGTTTCGGCGATACAAGTTGATGAGAAGAAAAGCACGGTCGTGGCCAATGGCTTTTTGCACGCTTACGGTGCTGATGGCAAACCAGTTGAGTACCCAACAGATATCAGGTTCAGCGTTGTCAGCTACCCGGAAGAAGAATATGGGAAATATAAAAAAATGCCCCGGTTTTGTATCAGCCTCTCGGATGTTGTGGTTGGGAACCAGAGTGTTTTTGGCTGGTGGTACGACCCAGCGAGCGCAGGCGGGGCACCGCCCGTCAGCCCGCGTAGGGCAATGGAATGGACTCCCCCCACTCACGGCATCGAGTCGTGCCAGACTGAAGTTTCGATCAAACAGTCACGAGGGAGGGAGTCGAGATGAACATTACCCGCATGGGAGTTGACTTGGCAAAGAACGTCTTCCA
>JBGSHR010000305.1:0-3920 GCA_041752155.1 Thiobacillaceae bacterium
GCCACGGCTTCGGCCACGATCTGATGGGCATGCGGGTTCCAATGAGCATCGTATGGCCCCATGCTCAGGTTAAGCCGGCTGCGCAGCAATTCGGCACGAAACAGCGGAGCCAGGTCGATCACTTGGAATCCTGCTTGTCCCGCCATCACCATGAATCGATCTCGGATCGGGTCGCTCTGAACCGTTCCGAGGTCGCGCCTGGAACGCAACTTCCGGTCGAATATCAAGGTGTAGCGTTCATCGGCCGCCCTCGGCAGGGCATTGATGAAGCTGGTGATGATGCGCTCGGCGGACTGAATCGGAAATTCATGGGCGACGCTTGGGGCCCGCTCCGGCGCGTCTCCTTTCCCGCTCCCGAAGCGCATCGCCTGGGCAAGGTTTGCGGATAGGGCGGCAGGGTTGAACTTGAGTTGCGAAAACAGGTATTGCGCCAGCGCGGAATGCCGCGCGACCCATTTGACCCAGCCGGCGGAGGCTTGGGGCCGCAACACCCGCTCAAAGGTATTGGGCAGCAGGCACGGTGCATGAATGTTTCCCGAACCGCACAAAGTCTGGCGCACGTCGCCGGTTTCGATAACGATCACGAACTCCCGTATGCCGAACCGCTCAGAGGCGAAGCGAACCCGTTCGACATAATCCAACAGACTCGATCCCTGTCCCCCCAGGGCATAGACCGCCCTGCCTGGGAGCAGGCGTTCCAGGCGCATGTCCAGGCGATCCCGTTCCGGCAACATATTGGCTTCCACGTAACTATCCCCGATCAGGGCGATAGCCGTGGGGTTCCGTACAAAATCATGCTCCGACAAGTAACCGAAATTATTGCTGCGGTGACGACGGCTATTGCGCAGATCCCAGCCGGTGGAGGCGGTAAACACGTGATGGGCCGGGTAAGTCAGGATAGTGGGACTGAAGTGGTAACCGGTTTGCGTGGGTGTGGATACCGGCAGCAAGTGCAAGCCGATTTCCGTGATGACCAGCATCAGACAGAAACCCAACATGAGGCGTGCCAGGAAACGCATCTGCTCAGAAATTGAAGTATATGAACGCGCTGACACTGCTACGCGTGGCGTTCAGGGTGATCAGCAAGGCAATGGCGGCCAAGGCCGCACCAAGCACGACAGGCCGGGCGACGATCCGTCCCCGGCACCAGACCCGCAGTTTCTCTCCGATCTGGTTGCTGTTCGGCGCAAGAGCGGCAATGCCGCTCAATACCGCGCACCAGGTAACAGCGGCTGAAATCGATAATCCCTCATTCCACAGCAGAGGGTGAATGCTGTCGGTCGCGGGCGCCGCATCAACCATGAACGACATGCCTCGCAGCACCGCCAGGGCCGCATCGAAATGCGCCGCGCGAAAAAACACCCAGGCCACGATCACGGCCAACATGGTTGTCGCCCATGCCGCGAATCGATAACTGCGCATGCCGGCAAGTTGCGTATGGGATTTGCCCAACAGCGCGCGAAAACCATGATTGATGCCGAGATACAGGCCGTGCAAGCCACCCCAGAACACAAAGGTCCAGCTGGCCCCGTGCCACAGCCCCCCAGCAGCATGGTCACGAACAGGTTGATATAGCGGCGCGCCGCCCCAAGTCGATTACCCCCGAGCGGGATATAGAGGTAATCGCGCAGGAAGGCCGACAGAGTCATGTGCCAGCGTCTCCAGAAATCGGAAATATTGGTCGCGCGATACGGGGAATTGAAGTTGAAAGGCAAGTTGACATTGAACATCCACGACAGCCCAACAGCCATATCCGAATATCCGGAAAAATCGAAGTACAACTGCAAGGTATAGGCCAACGCCCCTAACCACGCCTCGGCGGAATCGGGGGCCAGTCCCGCCTGGGCGCCGTTGAAAACCGCATCGGCGTAGGGAGAAACACCATCCGCGAGGACAATCTTCTTGAACAGGCCCAAAGCAAACAAGGCAAGGCCCGCCGCCAGATTCGCGGTATCGATCCGGTAGGTCTGAGCCAGCCTGAACTGGGGCATCATCTGCGCATGGTGCAGCACCGGCCCGGCGATCAGGTGAGGGAAATAGGTCACGAACAGACCGTAGTGAACAAAGCGGTATTCGCGCGTGCCTTTCAGGTAGGCATCCGCCAGGAAGGCGATCTGGGTAAAGGTAAAGAAGGAGATGCCTATGGGCAGAATGATTCGGCCGATGTCCCACTCGCCCCCCAGCACGGCATTCAGGTTATCCACAAAGAAATTTGCGTACTTGAAATAAGCCAGCAACAGCAGATCCAGCGTGATTCCCGTGACCAGCCAGCGTTTTGCCATTGTGCGGGCGCTGCCCACGGGGTGCGCCATGAAATGGCCTATGCGCGTACCCACCATAAAATTCCAGACCACCGAGCCCAACAGGAGAAGCGTGAACTCGGGCATCCAGTAGCCGTAAAAAAATACAGAGGCAAGGAATAACCAGATCGCCGCCCAATCCTGTGACACCCGCGCGAGCAAAAAGAAGCCGGCAAAAACGGCGGGCAGGTACAACAGCGTGAAGGCTAGGCTGGTGAATAGCATGTTGTCGGTAAAAAGGTGCGCAATCCGCCGAGACGCCCGGCGCCTATGCCAATTCCTCGATGTCGTAGATGCGCTTGTGTTCGCGAATGGCGAAGCGGTCGGTCATGCCGGCGATGTAGTCGCACACCGCCCGGTGCGGGTCGGCGTCGGCCCGGGCCCGGTGTTCCGGCGGCATCAGGCGCGGTTCCGTGGTGAAGGCCTGGAACAGCTCGCGGATCAGGCGCTGGGCCTTCTCGCTCATGCGCGTCACCCGGTAGTGCCGGTACAGGTTCTGGAACAGGAAACGCTTGAGTTCCCGGTGCCGCTCCAGAACCTCCGGACTGAAGCTGGCCAAGGGCGGGCAGGCGCGCACGTCGTCGATGCTCCCGGGTTGGTGTTGGGCGATGTTGCGCCCGGTCTCCGCCAGCAGGTCCACCACCAGGGTGTTGATCATGCGCCGCACCGTCTCGTGGATCAGGCGCCGGTCGGTGAGGTCCGGGTAGAGGCCGCGCACCGTGTCCAGGTGGCGCGCGAAGATGTCCACCTCCTCCAACTGTTCCATGGTGATGAGGCCGGAGCGCAGGCCGTCGTCCACGTCGTGGTTGTTGTAGGCGATCTCGTCCGCCAGGTTGGTGACCTGGGCCTCCAGGGAGGGTTGCTGGCCGTCGAGGAAGCGCCGCCCCACCTCGCCGAGCTTTTCCGCGTTCTTCACCGAGCAGTGCTTGAGGATGCCCTCGCGCGCTTCGAAGGTGAGGTTGAGCCCCTCGAACTCGGCGTATTTCTGCTCCAGCTCGTCCACCACGCGCAGGGATTGCAGGTTGTGCTCGAAGCCGCCGTGCTCCTTCATGCAGGCGTTGAGCACGTCCTGGCCGACGTGGCCGAACGGGGTGTGGCCCAGGTCGTGGGCCAGGGCGATGGTCTCGGTCAGGTCCTCGTCCAGCCCCAGCATGCGCGCCAGGGTGCGGCCGATCTGGGCCACCTCCAGGCTGTGGGTGAGGCGGGTGCGGAACAGGTCGCCCTCGTGGTTGATGAACACCTGGGTCTTGTATTCCAGGCGCCGGAAGGCGGTGGAGTGGACGATGCGGTCCCGGTCGCGCTGAAACTCGGAACGGGGCGCGGCCAGGGGCTCGGGATGGCGGCGACCCCGGGTTCGGGCGGTGTGGGCGGCGTAAGGGGCCAGATCAGCCATGGGCCACGGCTTCCGTCAGCGTGGCGCGCAGGGCATCGGCGTCGTAGTCGGCGGAGATGAAGGCCTCCCCCAGCTTGCGCAGCAGCACGAAGCGGATCTTGCCGCCCTCCACCTTCTTGTCCACGCCCATGTAATCCATATAGGCCTGGTAGCCCAGATTGGGGGCCAGCACCGGCAGCTTGGCGCGCTGGAACAGGGCGCCGATGCGCGCCACGTCGGCCTGGGAG
>JBGSHR010000306.1:0-2921 GCA_041752155.1 Thiobacillaceae bacterium
GCAGCAGCAGGGCGGCCAGCATGATGGTCAGGCCGTGGCCCACGTCGCCGAACATCATGCCGAACATGGCGACGAAGGACAGGGTGAAGAACAGGGTGGGGTCGAAGTCGCCGTAGCAGGGCACGCCGTAGCCCCGCACCAGATCGGCGAAGGGGCCGAGCCAGGCCGGGTAGAGAGGAGTGGAGGGGACGTCGCCGCGCTCCGCCTGTTCCGGCGCTCGCTGCTTCAAGTCGTAGGGATAGGCGAGAGTGTCGTTCAGTATCGTCTTCAGGCGATCGGCCTGGCGGCTGGGAATCCAGCCCCGGATCACGACCTGGCCGGAGGCCTCCGTCACCGAATCGGGAGACAGGCGGGCATAGGGCTCGGCCAGTTCCAGCACGCGTTCCGCGTGGGCCAGGCGGTCGGCGATGCCGTCGAAGGTGTGTTCGTGGCGTTGGGCCAATTCGTCCACGCTCTGGGTGATGCGGGCACACAGGCTTTTCAGGTGCGACTCCACGGCCGGCGGCCGGCCCGAGAACTCCGGTGGCAGCTCATATTCCTCCCAACCTTGGTGGGTCAGGACCAAGCGGGCGGCAGGACATCGAGGTTGCAGGCAGATGGCCGCCACATAGGCCTGGTCGCGATGGTGGCCGAACACCTCCAAGACCACGTCCAGGGCCGCCATCTGGCCTTTCAGGTCCTCCAGATTGGCTTCGGGCACGGTGCCCACCAGGGTCTGGAGAAAGCGCTTGGGCCGGCGGAGTTGCTGCAGATCCAGATCCAGGGCCTTGAACGGTTCCAGCTGTTCCAGCAGGGCCTGGTCCCGCTGCATTTCGCTATTGAATCGTTCCCGGCTGGCGTTGCAGTGATCGGCGATGTGGAGCAACTCCATCAGGAGGCTGTCGGTCTCCCGCAACTGTCTGAGGGTGGGCGGCTCCGAAGGCGTCTGGGCCGGTTCCGGCAGGTGGCCGTAATGGGCGGCCAGGCGGATCAGCTTGGCCTCGGCCTGGTAATAGACATCGTGGTACTGCTGGCCCGGCTCGTTGCCGAAACCGTAACTACGCAACAGGCTGCGCTCGGGGCTGAACACACCATACTTGGCCAGCAGATAGGCGGCTCGTGGTGCGTCTTGCTCGTTCACCTCCAGCGAGACATGAAGCATCTTTTGCGCCACGAGCCCATTCCTTTCGGCCTTTCTCCAGAGTTTTCAGTATGGTCGAATTAGCGCTCTCTCGGGGCCACGTAGCAACATGGAATGGGTGCGTTGCAGCGTCTTTGTTGTATGGTTAAGCGTGATTTGATTCTGCCCCCCTCGGAGAAACCCCATGACCGTCAAACACTATCCCACCGCCGCTCCCCTTGCCGGAAGTGTGCTGCTGTCCTGCCTGCTCATGAGCGGATGCGCCACTGAAAAGGCGTTGACCGAACAGACCCAACCCCTGCAGGAGCAGGTGGTGCGCCTGGAGCAATCCGTGGCCGCCTCCAACGAAGCCGCCGCCCGCGCGGCCCGGGAACAAGCGGCCAGCCTTGCGGCGAAACAGGCCAATCTGGAAAGGGAATTCGCGGCCATGCGGGCCGGTGTCCAGTCCCTGCAAGACAAGACCAAGGCCCAGGATGAGCGCACCCTGCAGACCGAGCAGCGCCTGAACGAGTTGGCCCTGGTGCTGGCAGATCACGGCAAGGTGCTGGCAGATCAGACGAAAACCGACAAACGCCTGGCCGAACTGGGCGCCGGCGTTGGTGAAACCAGCCGGCAGATGGCCGCCCTCAAGGCGAAACAAGAGGCGGATGCCACCGCCCTGAGCGGCGCCGACGCAACCCTGGACGGGCGCGTTTCCCAGGCGGAACAGCGTCTGAAGGCGTTGTCCGTGCTGGTGCAGGAAGCCCTGGCCCAGGCCTCCAAGGAAATCTTCCTGGCCAACGGCAAGGAGGCCTTCACGGTCATGTTGACCGATGACAAGGTGCTGTATCCCCAGAACGATCCCAGCATCGACAGCCGCGATGCGGCCAAGCTGGATCAACTGGTGGAGCGCCTGGCGAAGCTGGATCAGGAATACCACCTGGACATCCAGGGACACACCGACGACATCAGCAGCGACGACAACAACTACAACCTGGGCAAGGCGCGGGCGGAAGTGGTGAAACGCTATCTCCACGAGAAGAAGGGTATTTCCATCAGCCGCATGTCGACCATCTCCTATGGCGCCAACAAACCCCTCGACGTGCCCGGTGGCCGCAACCGCCGCATTTTCATCCGGGTGCTGGTCCTGAAGTAAGGCGCCAGCAGGCCCTCACGCCTCCTGGCGTCGGGCCTGTTCCTCCGCCCCCAGTTCGCGCAGTTTGCCTATGCCGCTGAGCAGGGCGGGGTCCTGCCGATCCAACGGATAGACCATGTAGGCGGGCAGGGCGATGAGGGGGCTTTCCTCCAGGCGCCAGAGCCGGCCCAGCTCGATCTGGGCGCGCACCATGCGCCACGGGAAGTAACCCGAGCCGCCTTGGGATTGGATCAGTTGTAGCCCGAGCCAGCCGATGTTGACGATGCGGGCGGAGGTATCCAGGTTGGGAAAACGGGCGCCGAACTGGGCGTGGAATTCGCTGCCCCAATCCACGTGGATGTAGCCCGGGTCCGGCCAGGGGCGAGCCGGATCGCTGGTGACCAGCACCAGGGATTCGTCGAACAGGCGCTCCACCGCCAAGCCGGGCCGGCTCTCCGGCGTGTACATGACGCCGATGTCCACGGTGCCCTGCACCAGGTCCCCCATGATGCCCTCCTCGAAGCCGATCTCCAGACGCAGGGAGACATCCGGCACCGCCGCCCGCATCCAGTCCGCCCAGCGCGGCAGGAAGTCCTCCCATAGGGCGATGCGCCCGCTCAAGGTCAGGCCGCCGCTGAAGCCGCTGGGCAGGCTGACTTCGTGCCGGGCCTGTTCCAGGGTGCGCAC
>JBGSHR010000307.1:0-15647 GCA_041752155.1 Thiobacillaceae bacterium
CACCGAGATGGTGATGCCTGGCGACAACGTTTCGATCACGGCGGCGCTGATTCAGCCGATCGCCATGGAAGAAGGTCTGCGCTTCGCCATCCGCGAAGGTGGTCGGACCGTCGGCGCCGGCGTCGTCGCCAAGATCATCGAGTGATTGGATCTTTGATCATTGGTGCGATGGAAATCACGAATGAAGAGCGGATGGTTCGCTCTTCATATTTAACACTAGGCCAGTAGCTCAATTGGCAGAGCGTCGGTCTCCAAAACCGAAGGTTGGGGGTTCGACACCCTCCTGGCCTGCCAGATAACACCAACGAACTAGGGTAAGCAGGTAAATACGCACCCCAATATGGCGGACAACTTTAAATTGCTGGCTGCTGGCCTGCTTGTGGCGGCCGGCATAGCCGGGTTTTACCTTTTGGCGGACATGCCTGCCGTGGTGCGGGTGCTTTCCGTGCTGGCTGGCATGGGTGCGGCCGTGGCTGTGGCTTGGCTCACCGAGCCCGGTCGTCAGTTTTTTGCCTTCAGTCAGGAGGCGGTGACCGAAGCGCGCAAAGTAGTCTGGCCGACACGCAAGGAAACCATGCAGGTGACCGGTGTGGTGGTGCTGTTCGTCATCGTCATGGCGCTGTTCCTCTGGTTGGTGGATGGTTCCTTGACGTGGGTGGTGAGGCTGTTGATGGGCAGGGGCGAGTGATGACAATGCATTGGTATGTGGTTCACGCCTATTCCGGCTTCGAAAAGAGCGTCATGCGTGCCTTGAAGGAGCGCATTGAGCGCGCCGGCATGCAGGACCAGTTCGGCGAAATCCTGGTGCCGGTGGAAGAGGTCGTCGAGATGAAGGGCGGCCAGAAGAAGACCACGGAGCGCAAGTTTTTCCCGGGCTACGTGCTGGTGCAGATGGAAATGAACGATGACTCCTGGCACCTGGTGAAGAGTACCGCCAAGGTGACTGGCTTTGTCGGCGGCACAGCCAACAAGCCCGCCCCCATCAGCGAGAAAGAGGTTCAGTCCATCCTCCAGCAGATGCAGGAGGGTGCGGAAAAACCGAGGCCCAAGGTGTTGTTCGAACCAGGCGAATTGGTGCGCGTCAACGACGGCCCGTTCAATGAGTTCAACGGTACCGTGGAAGAGGTCAATTACGAGAAGAGCAAGCTGCGCGTGTCGGTGACCATCTTTGGTCGCGCCACGCCGGTGGAACTGGATTTTTCCCAGGTCGAGAAGGCCTGAGCCGGGAAGGCCCGGCACGAGGAGCGTCAGTAGGCGACCCCAGGGTTTAGCCAAACGCGCGTTCGGACTCACTTAATTAGGAGTTGTAAATGGCCAAGAAGATTGTCGGCTACGTCAAGCTGCAAGTTCCCGCGGGTAAGGCTAATCCCTCGCCGCCTATCGGTCCCGCTCTCGGTCAGCGCGGCCTCAACATCATGGAGTTCTGCAAGGCGTTCAACGCTCAGACCCAGGGTCTTGAGCCCGGATTGCCCATCCCCGTGGTGATCACCGCCTACGCGGACAAGAGCTTCACCTTCATCATGAAGACCCCGCCCGCGACCATTCTGATCAAGAAGGCCGTGGGAATCCAGAAGGGTAGCGCCAAGCCCCATACCGACAAGGTGGGGACCATCACCCGCGCCCAGTTGGAAGAAATTGCCAAGACCAAGGCCCCGGATCTGACGGCCGCCGACATGGACGCCGCCGTGCGCACCATCGCCGGCAGCGCCCGCAGCATCGGCCTCAACGTGGAGGGGGTGTGACATGGCCAAGATTTCCAAGCGACTGCAAGCCCTCAAGGGCAAGGTTGACCGCAATAAGAGCTATCCCGTGGACGAGGCCCTGTCCTTGGTGAAGGAAGCCGCCACCGCCAAGTTCGACGAGTCGGTGGATGCCTCCGTGAATCTGGGTGTGGACCCGCGTAAATCCGACCAAGTGGTGCGTGGTTCCGTGGTGCTGCCCCGTGGTATCGGCAAAACCGTGCGGGTGGCCGTGTTCGCCCAGGGCGCCAACGCCGAGGCCGCCAAGGCAGCCGGTGCCGATATCGTCGGTTTCGAGGACCTGGCCGCCGAGGTCAAGGCCGGCAACATGAACTTCGACGTGGTGATCGCCACGCCGGATGCCATGCGTGTCGTGGGTCAGTTGGGTCAGATCCTGGGCCCCCGCGGCCTGATGCCCAACCCCAAGGTCGGTACCGTGACCCCCAATGTGGCCGAGGCGGTGAAAAACGCCAAGGCGGGCCAGGTTCAGTACCGTACCGACAAGGCCGGCATCATCCACGCCACCATTGGGCGCGCCTCGTTCGATGCCGCCGCTCTGCGGGAAAACCTGGCGGCGCTGCTGGATGCGCTGAACAAGGCCAAACCCGCCAGCAGCAAGGGCATCTATATGAAGAAGGTGTCCGTCTCCAGCACCATGGGTGTCGGTGTGCGGGTGGATCAGTCGAGTCTGCAGGCTCAATAAGAATTTTGGGGTCCGCCATCCAAGGATGGCGGGGTTGTCCAAGACCGTAGGGATCGCGGGAAATTTTCCGGGATTTAATCGCGTAAGCGCCCTACGCAGATGGCGTAACCCGAAACAGGATGCATGGGGTGGTTGTGTACGGCTTGACCGGATGCTCCGCCCGTCGATGTCACTCTTGAATCAGGTCGCCGTAAGGGTGGCACGTGGTCCTTCCGAGGGCATGTGCCGTGTGTATGGCTTGATAGGAGGAAAGACCAGTGGGTCTCAATCTGGAAGACAAAAAAGCCGTCGTGGCTGAGGTGTCGGCGCAGATCGCCAATGCCCAGACCCTCGTCCTGGCCGAGTATCGCGGTGTTGAGGTGGTTCATCTCACCACCCTGCGTGCCAAGGCCAGGCAGTCTGGCGTTTATCTACGCGTGCTTAAGAACACCTTGGTGCGCCGCGCGGTCGCGGATACGCCTTTCGCGCCTCTCGCCGAGCAAATGGTCGGTCCCCTGATCTACAGCATGTCTGCAGATCCGGTTGCCGCAGCCAAAGTGTTGAGCGATTTCGCCAAAGGTAACGACAAGTTGGTGCTCAAGGCTGGTTCTTACGCTGGCAAGGTGCTCGACAAGGAAGGGGTGCAAGCCCTTGCCTCGATCCCGAGCCGCGAAGAGTTGCTGGCCAAGTTGCTCGGCGTCATGCAGGCGCCCGTGTCTGGCTTTGTCGGTGCGCTCGCCGCCCTGGCCAAGCAGCGCGAAGAAGCCGCCGCTTGATCGTCACCGTAAAATTTTGAATCTAGGAGTGCATTGATATGGCTATTACCAAAGAAGACATCCTCGAAGCCGTTGGCGCCATGACCGTCATGGAACTGAACGACATGGTCAAGGCGTTCGAAGAGAAGTTCGGCGTTTCCGCGGCCTCCATGGCTGTTGCTGCACCTGGCGCTGGCGGCGCCGCCGCTGTGGCCGAAGAGAAGACCGAGTTCGACGTGATCCTGACCGGCGCTGGCGCCCAGAAGGTCAGCGTCATCAAGGTCGTGCGTGCCATTACCGGCCTGGGCCTGAAAGAAGCCAAGGACCTGGTGGACGGCGCGCCCAAGACGGTCAAGGAAGGCTGTCCCAAGGCCGAGGCCGACGACATCCTCAAGCAGCTCGTCGAGGCTGGCGCTACTGCCGAGATCAAGTAATCAGTACGTGTTGCGGGTTTTACTGCCCACTCCGGGCTGGCGGCTTCAGGCCGCCGGCCTTTTTCCCATTGCAGGAAGCGATATCGAGAGAGGTCAGATGAAAGCAGAGCAGTTGCCCCTGTTCCCCTTTGATCTGGTTTCTGATCGGAACTCTATGTTCCAACTTCTGATTCCTGTCCTCTGACACGGAGCCGCCATGAGCTATACCTTCGCCGAAAAAAAACGCCTACGCAAGAGTTTTGCCAAACGTGTAAGTGTTTTGCCAGTGCCTTACCTGCTGACCACCCAAATCGAATCTTTCATGGAGTTTATCCAGGAAGGTGTGCCTATGGAGGGCCGTAAGGACGTCGGCCTGCAAGCGGCGTTCAAGTCGATTTTTCCCATCGTTTCCCATTCCGGTAATGCCCGCCTGGAGTATGTGAGCTACCAGCTCGGCACGCCGGTGTTCGACATCGTCGAATGCCAGCAGCGTGGCCTGACCTATGCTTCCAGCCTGCGCGCCCGGGTGCGTCTGGTTATCCTGGACAGGGAGAGCGTCAAGGAGAAGATCAAGGAAGTGAAGGAGCAGGAGGTCTACATGGGCGAGATCCCGCTCATGACCCCTAATGGTTCCTTCGTCATCAACGGTACCGAGCGGGTTATCGTCTCCCAGTTGCACCGTTCGCCCGGTGTGTTCTTCGAGCATGACCGGGGCAAGACCCATTCCTCCGGCAAGCTGCTGTTCTCCGCCCGCATCATTCCTTACCGCGGTTCCTGGCTCGACTTCGAGTTCGATCCCAAGGACTTCGTGTTTTTCCGGGTGGACCGCCGGCGCAAGATGCCCGCCACCATTCTGCTCAAGGCCCTGGGCTACAACGTAGAACAGATCCTGGAGATGTTCTTCAAGACCGATACCTTCCATATCAGCAAGAAGGGCATCGAGTTCGAACTGCGTCCCGAGCGTTTCAAGGGCGAGACGGCCAAGTTCGATATCGTCGACAAGAGCGGCCAGGTAATCGTGGCCAAGGACAAGCGCATCACCGCCAAGCACATCCGTGATCTGGAAGCCGCCGGGATCAAGAAGTTGCTGGTGGACAGCGAATTCGTCCTCGGACGTGTCCTGGCGCGCAACCTGGTGGACAGCGAGACCGGGGAGCTGCTGGCCCGGGCCAATGACGAGATTACCGAAACCCTGCTGGCCCAGATTCTCGAATCCAAGGCCACCGGCTTCCAGACCCTGTTCACCAATGAGCTGGATCACGGTCCCTTCATCTCCCAGACCCTGGGGGCCGACGAGACGGTGGACCAGTGGACCGCCCGCGTCGCCATCTACCGCATGATGCGTCCCGGCGAGCCGCCCACCGAAGACGCGGTGGAGGCCCTGTTCAACCGCCTGTTCTTCAACGAGGACAGCTACGACCTGTCCAAGGTCGGCCGTATGAAGTTCAACCGCCGCATCGGCGCGCCCGCCAAGTCCAGCTGGGAGATCGTGTTCCCCACCCATCATCGGGAGAACAAGCTGGCCCAGGCCCTGCGCGACTTCTACCAGGTGTGTCCGGAAGCCAGCCTGTCCAAGGCCAGCCTGGAGGATATCGCCACCCTGGAGGAGGCCGAGGCCAAGCTCGCCGACCTGAACAAGTACCTGAAGTCCGCCGGCTTCGATCCCAAGGCCCTGAATGCCCGGGTGCAGGAACGCTTCACCGTGTCGCCGCGCGACATCGTCGAGGTCATGAAGATCCTGGTGGAACTGCGTAACGGCCGTGGCGAGATCGACGACATCGATCACCTGGGCAACCGTCGCGTGCGTTCCGTCGGCGAACTGGCCGAAAACCAGTTCCGCGCCGGTCTGGTGCGCGTCGAGCGTGCGGTCAAGGAGCGTCTGTCCCAGGCCGAGAGCGACAACCTGATGCCCCATGACCTGATCAACGCCAAGCCCATCTCGGCGGCGATCAAGGAATTTTTCGGGTCCAGCCAGCTCTCACAGTTCATGGACCAGACCAACCCCCTGTCCGAGATCACCCACAAGCGGCGCATCTCCGCCCTGGGCCCGGGCGGCCTGACGCGGGAGCGAGCCGGCTTCGAGGTGCGCGACGTGCATCCCACGCACTACGGTCGGGTGTGCCCTATCGAAACCCCGGAAGGCCCGAACATCGGCCTGATCAACTCCCTGGCCCTGTACGCCCGCACCAACGAGTATGGTTTCATCGAGACCCCCTACCGCAAGGTGGTGGACCAGAAGGTGACGGACGAGATCGAATTCCTGTCGGCCATCGAAGAAAGCCAGTACGTGATCGCCCAGGCCAATGCGCCCCTGGACGCCAACGGCAAGTTCAGCGATGACCTGGTGTCGTGCCGTAGCCGCAACGAATTCACCCTGGCTACCCCGGACCGCATCCAGTACATGGACATCGCCCCGAGCCAGATCGTTTCCCTGGCCGCGTCCCTGATTCCGTTCCTGGAGCATGACGACGCCAACCGCGCGCTGATGGGATCCAACATGCAGCGCCAGGCCGTGCCTTGTCTGCGTCCGGACAAGCCCCTGGTGGGTACCGGTATCGAGCGTACCGCCGCGGTGGACTCGGGTACCGTGGTGACCGCCCGCCGTGGTGGCGTGGTGGATTACGTGGATGCCAGCCGGGTCGTGGTGCGCGTCAACGACGACGAGACCCAGTCCGGCGAGGTGGGTGTGGATATCTACACCCTCACCAAGTATCAGCGTTCCAACCAGAACACCAACATCAACCAGCGTCCCCTGGTGCGCCTGGGCGACAAGATCGCCCGCGGCGACGTGGTGGCCGACGGCGCCTCCACCGACAAGGGTGAGCTGGCCCTGGGCCAGAACATGCTGGTGGCCTTCATGCCCTGGAACGGCTACAACTTCGAGGACTCCATCCTGATCTCCGAGCGGGTGGTGTCCGAGGATCGCTTCACCTCCATCCACATCGAAGAACTCAACCTGGTGGCCCGGGATACCAAGCTGGGGCCGGAAGAGATCACGCGCGACATTTCCAGCCTGGCCCAGGTGCAATTGGGTCGTCTCGACGAGGCCGGTATCGTCCATGTGGGCGCGGAAGTGCAGGCCGGCGACGTGCTGGTGGGCAAGGTCACCCCCAAGGGCGAGACCCAGCTCACCCCGGAAGAGAAGCTGTTGCGCGCCATCTTCGGCGAGAAGGCCTCGGATGTTAAAGACACCTCCCTGCGCGTGCCCACCGGCATGAGCGGTACCGTGATCGACGTCCAGGTGTTCACCCGCGAGGGCATCGAGCGCGACACCCGCGCCAACCAGATCATCGAAGAGATGCTGCGCAAGTATCAGAAGGATCTGGCCGACCAGATGCGCATCGTCGAGGGCGATGCCTTCGAGCGGATGCGCCGCATGCTGATCGGCAAGGTCGCCAAGGGCGGTCCCAAGAAGCTGGCCAAGGGCGCGGAGATCTCCGCCGACTACCTGGACGGCATGAGCCCCCACGACTGGTTCGACATCCGCGTTGCGGACGACGATGTGTCGCGCCAGATGGAAGGCATCAAGGACTCCCTGGACAAGCAGCGCCTCGAATTCGATCGCATGCTGGACACCAAAAAGAAGAAGCTCACCCAGGGCGACGAGTTGTCCCCCGGTGTGATCAAGATGGTCAAGGTGTACCTGGCCGTGAAGCGCCGCCTGCAGCCCGGCGACAAGATGGCCGGCCGCCACGGCAACAAGGGTGTGATCTCCAAGATCGTGCCGGTGGAAGACATGCCCTTCATGGCCGACGGGACCCCGGTGGACATCGTCCTGAACCCCCTGGGCGTGCCGTCCCGGATGAACGTGGGCCAGATCCTGGAAGCCCACCTGGGCTGGGCCGCGCGCGGTCTGGGCGAGCGCATCAACGGCATGCTCGAGGCCCAGGCCAAAGTTGCCGATGTGCGCAAGCTGCTGGAGAAGATCTACAACGCCTCCGGCAAGCAGGAGAACATCAAGGGTCTGTCCGATGCCGAGGTGCTGGAAATGGCCGGCAACCTGACCAAGGGCGTGCCCTTCGCCACGCCGGTGTTCGATGGCGCTGCCGAGGAAGAGATCAAGACCATGCTGGATCTAGCCTACCCGGACGACAGCCCGCGCACAGCGGTGTGCGGCTTTACCCCGGCCAAAACCCAGGTGGTCCTGTATGACGGCCGTTCCGGCGAGGCCTTCGACCGTACCGTCACGGTCGGCGTCATGCACGTCCTCAAGCTGCATCACCTGGTGGACGACAAGATGCACGCCCGTTCCACCGGTCCGTACAGCCTGGTGACCCAGCAGCCGCTGGGCGGCAAGGCCCAGTTCGGCGGTCAGCGTTTCGGCGAGATGGAGGTCTGGGCACTGGAAGCCTACGGTGCCGCCTACACCTTGCAGGAAATGCTGACGGTCAAGTCCGACGACGTGACCGGCCGCACCAAGGTGTACGAGAACATCGTCAAGGGCGAGCACAAGATTGACGCCGGTATGCCGGAATCCTTCAACGTATTGGTGAAGGAAATCCGCAGTCTGGCCATCGATATTGATCTCGAGCGTTATTGATAGCCGAAAACCTCACGGGAGCATGACATGAAAGCCCTACTGGATCTGTTTAAACAAGTTACCCAGGACGAGGAATTCGACGCCATCAAGATTGGCCTCGCATCCCCCGAGAAGATCCGCGCCTGGTCCTTCGGCGAGGTGAAGAAGCCTGAGACCATCAACTACCGCACCTTCAAGCCGGAGCGGGACGGTCTGTTCTGCGCCAAGATCTTTGGCCCCATCAAGGACTACGAGTGCCTGTGCGGCAAGTACAAGCGCCTCAAGCATCGCGGCGTGATCTGCGAGAAGTGCGGCGTGGAAGTGACCCAGGCCAAGGTGCGCCGGGATCGCATGGGCCACATCGAGCTGGCCTCGCCGGTCGCCCACATCTGGTTCCTCAAGTCCCTGCCCAGCCGTCTCGGCATGGTGCTGGACATGACCCTGCGCGACATCGAGCGGGTGCTGTACTTCGAAGGCTTCGTGGTCACCGAGCCCGGCATGACCCCGCTGAACAAGGGCCAGCTCCTCACCGAGGAGGACTACCTCGCCAAGATGGAAGAGTACGGCGACGAGTTCAAGGCCGGCATGGGCGCCGAGGGCGTGCGCGACCTGCTCAAGGGCATCGACCTGCCGGTGGAAGTGGAGAAGCTGCGCAGCGAGCTGTCCAAGACCAGCTCCGAGACCAAGATCAAGAAGTACGCCAAGCGCCTGAAGGTGCTTGAGGCGTTCATGAAGTCCGGTATCCACCCCGAGTGGATGATCCTGGAAGTGCTGCCGGTGCTGCCGCCGGAACTGCGCCCCCTGGTGCCCCTGGACGGCGGCCGCTTCGCCACTTCCGACCTGAACGACCTGTACCGCCGCGTCATCAACCGCAACAACCGTCTCAAGCGCCTGCTGGAGCTGAAGGCCCCGGACATCATCGTGCGCAACGAGAAGCGCATGCTGCAGGAATCGGTGGACTCCCTGCTGGACAACGGCCGCCGCGGCAAGGCCATGACCGGCGCCAACAAGCGTCCGCTCAAGTCCCTGGCCGACATGATCAAGGGCAAGGGCGGCCGCTTCCGTCAAAACCTGCTGGGTAAGCGCGTCGACTACTCCGGCCGTTCCGTCATCGTCGTGGGCCCCACCCTCAAGCTGCACCAGTGCGGCCTGCCCAAGCTGATGGCCCTGGAACTGTTCAAGCCCTTCATCTTCAACCGTCTCGAAATCATGGGTCTGGCCACCACCATCAAGGCCGCCAAGCGCATGGTGGAGGACGAGGAACCGGTGGTGTGGGACATCCTGGAAGAGGTGATCCGCGAGCATCCGGTCATGCTGAACCGGGCGCCCACCCTGCACCGCCTCGGCATCCAGGCGTTCGAGCCGGTATTGATCGAGGGCAAGGCCATCCAACTGCATCCCCTGGTCTGTACCGCCTTCAACGCCGACTTCGACGGCGACCAAATGGCCGTGCACGTGCCGCTTTCCCTGGAAGCCCAGATGGAATGCCGCACGCTGATGCTGGCCTCCAACAACGTGTTGTCCCCCGCCAACGGCGAACCCATCATCGTGCCGTCCCAGGATATCGTGCTGGGTCTGTATTACATGACACGGGAACGGATCAACGCCAAGGGTGAGGGCATGATGTTCGCCAACGTGGACGAACTGCGCAGCGCTTGGCAGTCCGGCCATGTGGCGCTGAATGCCAAGGTCGTCGTGCGCCTCAAGGAGCGGGCCTATGACGAGGCCGGCCAGATGGTGGAGCGCATCAAGCGCTACGAGACCGTGACCGGGCGCGCCTTCCTGTCCGAGATCCTGCCCCCAGGCCTGGACTTCCCCCACGTCAACCGTGTGCTGAAGAAGAAAGAGATCTCCAAGCTCATCAACGCCTCTTACCGCAAGTGCGGCCTGAAAGAGACCGTGATGTTCGCCGACAAGTTGATGTATACCGGCTTCTCCATGGCGGCCCGTGGCGGTATCTCCATCTGCATGCAGGACATGCTGATGCCGCCCCAGAAGCACGACATCCTGACTGCGGCCGAGAAGGAAGTGAAGGAAATCGAGTCCCAATACACCTCCGGCCTGGTGACCCAGGGCGAGCGCTACAACAAGGTGGTGGACATCTGGGGCCAGGCTGGCGACAAGGTGGCCAAGGCCATGATGGAGCAGCTTTCCAGCGAAATCGTCACTGACCGGGAAGGCAAGCAGGTCAAGCAGGAGTCCTTCAACTCCATCTACATGATGGCCGACTCCGGCGCGCGTGGTTCCGCCGCCCAGATCCGCCAGTTGGCGGGTATGCGCGGCCTGATGGCCAAGCCGGACGGCTCCATCATCGAGACCCCCATCACGGCGAATTTCCGTGAAGGCCTCAACGTGCTGCAGTACTTCATCTCGACCCACGGTGCTCGTAAGGGCTTGGCCGATACCGCGCTCAAAACCGCCAACTCCGGCTACTTGACCCGGCGCCTGGTGGATGTGACCCAGGATCTGGTCATCACCGAGGATGACTGCGGCACTACCAATGGCATGTTCATGAAGGCCTTGGTGGAAGGTGGCGATGTGGTGGAGGCCTTGCGCGAGCGCATCCTGGGCCGGGTCGTCGCCACCGACGTGATCCACCCCGATACCGGCGAGACCGTGATCGATGCCGGTACGGTGCTGGACGAGGCTCTGGTGGATATGATCGATTCCCTCGGCATCGACGAGGTCAAGGTGCGTACCCCGCTGACCTGCAACACCCGCTGGGGTCTGTGCGCCAAGTGTTACGGCCGCGACCTGGGTCGTGGCAACCTGGTCAACAATGGCGAGGCGGTGGGCGTGATCGCCGCCCAGTCCATTGGCGAGCCGGGCACCCAGCTCACCATGCGGACCTTCCACATCGGTGGCGCGGCATCCCGCGCCGCTTCCGCCACCCAGGTGGAAGGCAAATCCGCAGGCACCATTCGTTTCAGCGCCACCATGCGCTATGTCACCAACGTGAAGGGTGAACAAGTGGTGATCTCCCGCAACGGCGAGGTGCTCATCGTCGATGACAGCCACCGCGAGCGGGAACGCCACAAGGTGCCCTATGGCGCCACCCTGGTGGTCCAGGACGGCCAAGTCATCAAGGCGGGTACCGCCCTGGCCACCTGGGATCCCCATACCCGTCCCATCGTCACCGAGTACGCCGGCCGCGTGAAGTTCGAGAACGTGGAAGAGGGCGCCACCGTCGCCAAGCAGATCGACGAGGTCACTGGCCTGTCCACCCTGATCGTCATCGACGGCAAGCGGCGTGGCTCCACAGCCCAGTCCAAGGGCGTGCGCCCCCAGGTGCGCCTGACGGCGGCGGACGGCTCGGATGTGCGGGTCGCCGGCACTGAAATGCCGGTCAGCATCACCTTCCAGGTTGGCTCCCTGATCACCGTGAAGGATGGTCAGGACGTGAACGTGGGCGATATCCTGGCCCGTATCCCCCAGGAAACCTCCAAGACCCGCGACATCACCGGCGGTCTGCCGCGCGTGGCCGAGCTGTTCGAGGCGCGTTCCCCCAAGGATGCCGGCGTGCTGGCGGAAGTCACCGGCACCATCTCCTTCGGCAAGGACACCAAGGGTAAGCAGCGTCTGGTCATCACCGATCTGGACGGCGTGCCTCATGATTACCTGATCCCCAAGGACAAGCATGTCACCGTGCACGATGGCCAGGTCGTCCAGAGGGGCGAGATGATTGTGGACGGTCCTCCGGATCCCCACGATATTCTCAAGCTTCAGGGTGTCGAGGCCTTGGCCCGCTTCATCATCGACGAAGTGCAGGACGTGTATCGTCTCCAGGGTGTGAAGATCAACGACAAGCACATCGAAGTGGTGGTACGCCAGATGTTGCGCCGCATCAATGTGGTTGATCCGGGCGATACCGGCTTCATCCTGGGCGAGCAGGTGGAGCGCTCCGAGTTCCTGAAGGAAAATGACCGCATGGTCAAAGAGGGCAAACAGCCGGCTATCCACGAGAATATTCTTCTGGGTATCACCAAGGCGTCTCTCTCCACGGACTCCTTCATCTCTGCGGCTTCGTTCCAGGAAACCACGAGGGTGCTGACCGAGGCCGCAATCATGGCCAAGAAGGACGACCTGCGTGGCCTCAAGGAGAACGTCATCGTTGGTCGCCTCATTCCTGCGGGTACCGGCCTTGCCTATCACAAGAACCGCAAGAGTCTCGCCACCCTGGGGCTGCCGGTCCAGGAAGGCGAGGAGATCGTGGTGGTGACCGAAGAAACCACAGACGATTAAGTAAACTTGACTGGTTTTAGGGCTTGACAGGTCATTGTCTCCCATCTAAGATCGACAGTCTTAATTTAGCCGGCCCACGGGGTGACTCGTGGGCCGAAATATTCAGGTTTCACGAATTGTTGGGATTGCGTTAGATGCCTACCATCAACCAACTCGTGCGGAAGCCGCGTCAGGCCCCGCAAGAAAAGAGCAAAGTGCCGGCCATGGAGGCCTGTCCGCAGAAGCGTGGTGTGTGCACTCGTGTGTATACCACGACGCCTAAAAAGCCGAACTCCGCGTTGCGGAAGGTGGCCAAGGTGCGTCTATCCAATGGCTTTGAAATCATCGGCTACATCGGTGGTGAGGGTCATAACTTGCAGGAACACTCCGTCGTGCTGGTGCGCGGCGGTCGTGTCAAGGATTTGCCGGGTGTGCGTTACCACATCGTGCGCGGCAGTCTGGATACTGCGGGCGTTAAAGACCGTAAGCAGTCCCGCTCCAAGTATGGCGCCAAGCGTGCCAAGAAGGCCTAATAGCCGGCCCGTCTGGGTTGGCTGAGTCAAGTATTGCGAGGAAAACATGCCCCGTCGTCGTGAGGTTCCCAAACGCGTCATTCTGCCGGATCCCAAATTCGGCAGCACTGAAGTGGCCAAGTTCATGAATGTGATCATGAACAGCGGCAAGAAGTCCGTTGCTGAGCGCATCGTTTATGGTGCGTTCGAGCAGATCGGTAAGAAGATTGGCAAGGACCCCGTCGAGGTGTTCGTTGCGGCCATGACCAACGTCCGCCCCGTGGTGGAGGTTAAGTCCCGCCGCGTGGGGGGTGCCAACTACCAGGTTCCGGTGGAGGTGCGTCCTTCCCGTCGTTCTGCTTTGGCTATGCGCTGGCTCAAGGATGCGGCGCGCAAGCGTGGTGAGAAGTCCATGGGGCAGCGACTGGCGGGTGAGTTGATGGATGCGGCCGAAGGCCGTGGCGGCGCCATGAAGAAGCGCGAGGAAGTGCACCGTATGGCCGAGGCCAACAAGGCCTTCTCGCACTTCCGGTTCTAAGACAAAAGGAAATCAGCTGTGGCACGGAAGACCCCCATCGAGCGCTATCGCAACATCGGCATCTCGGCGCACATTGACGCTGGCAAGACCACCACGACCGAGCGCGTTCTGTTCTACACCGGTGTCAATCACAAGATTGGCGAAGTGCATGATGGCGCCGCGACCATGGACTGGATGGAGCAGGAGCAGGAGCGGGGTATCACCATTACCTCGGCTGCGACCACCTGTTTTTGGAAGGGTATGGATCTGTCTCTGCCCGAGCATCGCGTCAATATCATCGATACGCCTGGGCACGTCGACTTCACCATCGAGGTGGAGCGCTCCATGCGTGTGCTGGATGGTGCTTGCATGGTGTATTGCGCGGTGGGTGGTGTTCAGCCTCAGTCCGAGACGGTGTGGCGTCAGGCCAACAAGTATGGCGTGCCGCGTCTGGCCTTCGTCAACAAGATGGACCGCCAGGGCGCCAATTTCTTCCGTGTCTACGATCAGATGCGTCTGCGCCTCAAGGCCAATCCCGTTCTGATTCAGGTGCCTATCGGTGCCGAGGACAAGTTCGAGGGCGTGGTCGATCTGGTCAAGATGAAAGCCATCATTTGGGACGAGGCCTCCCAGGGTATGAAATTCGAGTACGGCGAGATTCCGGCTGATCTCGTGGAAACTTGCAAAGAGTGGCGAGAAAAAATGGTCGAGGTGGCTGCCGAGGCCAGCGAAGATCTGATGAATAAATACTTGGAAGAGGGTGACCTCTCCGAGGCCGAGATCAAGCAGGCTCTGCGTACTCGTACCATCGCCAGTGAGATCGTTCCCATGCTCTGCGGTTCCGCCTTCAAGAACAAGGGCGTGCAGGCCATGTTGGACGCGGTGATCGATTACATGCCTTCGCCCGTGGATATCCCTCCGGTTCGGGGTGAGAAGGAGAATGGCGAGCCTGACGAGCGTCCTGCTGCGGACGATGCTCCCTTCTCTGCGCTGGCCTTCAAGATCATGACCGACCCCTTCGTTGGTCAACTTACCTTCTTCCGTGTGTATTCCGGTACGGTGAACTCCGGTGACAGTGTTTACAACTCGGTCAAGGGTAAAAAAGAGCGTCTTGGCCGCATCCTGTTGATGCATGCCAACAACCGGGAAGAGATCAAGGAAGTATATGCCGGCGATATCGCCGCCGCCGTGGGTCTGAAGGATGCGACTACCGGCGATACCTTGAGCTCCCTCGACAAGCCCATCATCCTTGAGCGCATGATTTTCCCCGAGCCCGTGATTCACGTGGCGGTGGAGCCCAAGACCAAGGCTGACCAGGAAAAGATGGGTCTGGCCCTGAATCGTCTGGCCCAGGAAGATCCGTCTTTCCGTGTGCGTACCGACGAAGAGTCCGGACAGACCATCATCTCCGGCATGGGTGAGTTGCACCTGGAAATCCTGGTTGACCGCATGAAGCGCGAGTTCAGCGTCGAGGCCAACGTGGGCGCCCCCCAGGTGGCCTACCGCGAGGCCATCCGCAAGCCTGCCGAAGTGGAAGGCAAGTTCGTCAAACAGTCCGGTGGTAAGGGTCAATACGGCCACGTTTGGCTCAAGCTGGAGCCGAACGAGCCGGGCAAGGGTTTCGAATTCATCGATGCCATCAAGGGTGGTAGTGTGCCGCGCGAGTACATCCCGGCCGTGGGCAAGGGTGTTGCGGAAGCGCTCAACAATGGCGTGTTGGCCGGTTTCCCGGTGGTGGACGTGAAGGTCACCCTGTTCGATGGTTCCTACCACGAGGTGGACTCTTCCGAGCAGGCCTTCAAGATGGCCGCGATCATGGGTTTCAAAGACGGTATGCGCAAAGCCAGTCCGGCCCTTCTGGAGCCGATGATGGCGGTGGAAGTGGAGACGCCGGAAGACTACATGGGCGATGTGATGGGCGACATCAACCGCCGCCGCGGCATCATCCAGGGTATGGATGATCTGCTTACAGGTAAGTCCATCAAGGCCGAGGTGCCCTTGGCCGAGATGTTTGGTTATTCCACGGATCTGCGTTCCATGTCCCAGGGCCGCGCTACCTACACCATGGAGTTCAAGCATTACTCCGAGGCGCCCAAGAACGTGGCGGAAGCCGTAATCAACAGCAAAAAGTGATTGAGGTAAAGAAAAATGGCCAAGGAAAAATTTGAGCGCACGAAGCCGCACGTAAACGTAGGCACGATTGGTCACGTAGACCACGGCAAGACCACGTTGACGGCGGCGATCACCACGATTCTGTCGAAGAAATTCGGCGGAGCGGCGAAAGGCTAC
>JBGSHR010000308.1:0-3348 GCA_041752155.1 Thiobacillaceae bacterium
TCCTGGCCTGGATGGGGGGTGCCATCGGCCCCCATGCCTTCGAGGTGGGAGAGGAGGTGCGCGAGGCCTTCGTGTCGCGCAATCCGCTCACCGCCATCGCCTTTCGCCCGGCCCTGCCCGGCACCCTGGACCGGGCGCCCAAGCAATGGATGGCGGATATCTATGCCCTGGCGCGCATCCGCCTGGCGGCTGTCGGCGTCACCCGGGTGTTCGGCGGCGGCCTGTGCACCTTGAACGACAGCGAGCGGTTTTTTTCCTATCGTCGCGCCAACCCGACCGGACGCATGGCCAGTCTGATCTGGATCGGCCAGAGCCGCTGAGAACAGCTAAAATCCCCGCTTTCCGCATCGCACCCATCCATGAGCCTCCTCGCCGCCATCCTCCTCGCCAGCGCCGCCGGCGGCATCCTTTCCGTGCTGCTGGCCAGCGTGGCCTTGCGCCTGCGAGTGGAGTGGGTGCCGGTGATGGTGAGTTATGCCATCGGCGCCCTCTTGGGGGCCGCCTTCCTGGAGATACTGCCCCACGCCCTGGAGCATAGCGATGACTTCCAGTCCCTGAGCGGGGCGGTGCTGGCGGGCATCCTGGGTTTCTTCGTGTTGGAAAAACTGGTGCTCTGGCGCCACTGCCATACCGAGCATTGCGAGGCCCACGGCACCCCGGTCCACACCCACGATGCTCATGGTCACGATCACGGCCGCTCCGGCATGATGATCACGGTGGGCGACACGGTGCACAACTTCGTCGACGGAGTGTCCATCGCCGCCGCTTTCCTGGTGGACGTGAAGCTGGGGGTGGTCACCGCCTTCGCCATCGCCGCCCACGAAATCCCCCAGGAACTCGGGGATTTCATGATCCTGCTCCACTCCGGCTACAGCAAATTCCAGGCGCTCATGCTCAATCTGTTGAGCAGCCTGGCCATGCTGGTGGGGGCGACCCTGGGCTACTTCCTGCTGGGCTCCATGCAGAGCGCGCTGCCCTACATGTTGGCGGTGGCCGCCTCGGGCATGATCTACGTGGCGGTGGCGGACCTGATTCCCGGCCTGCACAAACGCGTGGAACTGGGCCACACCGGCCAGCAGGCCCTACTCATCGCCCTGGGGGTCGGTACCGTCTGGCTGGCGGGCACCCTGGCCGAGGCCTGGATGGCGGCGCCGGGGCATTGAGCGGAACAGGATCCACAACGGCAGCACGCCTAGAAACAAGGCAATGGCGATCCCGGTGAGAGTATTCCTGGAGGTCAGGGCCACCAACAGGATCACATAGGCGTAGCCGATGGCGACGAGATACATGGGCTGGGCAAGCGCGTTTGGAAATAAAGGAAGTTTAAATGGCCATCGAACTCTACAACGACGGTAAACACGTCTGCCTCATGTTCAACGACCTGGTGGACGACAGCGCGACGTCCGCGGTCCAGGCCAACCAGTTCCTGATCGTCTCGGACGGGGAGGGCGCCCTCATCGACCCGGCCGGCAACATGACCTACAACGCCCTGATCATGGCCATGCACAAGTACTTCCCGTTCAAGGACCTGAAGTACATCTTCGCCTCCCACCAGGACCCGGACATCGTCGCCTCCCTCAATAAATGGCTCTCCGCCACGGATTGCACCCTGTATGTCTCCGCCCTGTGGGAACGCTTCGTGCCCCATTTCTGCACCGTGAACCGCACCGAGGGGCGCATCATCGGCATCCCCGATGCGGGTATGGTGATCCCCATGCGCGACACCCGCATCATCGCCGTGCCGGCCCATTTCCTCCACGCCGAGGGCAATTTCCAGTTCTACGACAGCAAGGCGAAAATCCTGTTCTCCGGCGACATGGGCGCCTCTCTGGTACACCACGAAGAGATCGTCGAGCCCATCACCGGCAAGAGCGAGATGCTTGCCCACCTGGCCCGCATGGAAGGCTTCCATCGCCGCTACATGGTGTCCAATAAGGTGTGCAAATTCTGGGCGCACATGGTCAGAACCATGGAGGTGGACATGCTGGTGCCTCAGCACGGCCGCTGGTTCAAGGGCAAGGAGGCCATCACCGCTTTCCTGGACTGGATCGAAAGCCTGCACTGCGGCGTCGACCTGTTCACCCAGGATCACTACCAGCTTCCCAAGTAAGTCCCGGCCATTCGGCTGGCCCGCCCGTTCTTTCACCTATTTCGAGTCCCGCGCAGTGAGCAATATCCCCAAAATCGGCTTCGTCAGCCTAGGCTGCCCGAAGAACACCTTCGATTCCGAACGCATCCTCACCCAGTTGCGCGCCGAGGGTTACCTCATCGTCCCCACCTACCAGGATGCCGATCTGGTGGTAGTCAACACTTGCGGCTTCATCGACGCGGCGGTGGACGAAAGCCTGGAGGCCATCGGCGAGGCCCTGCGCGAGAACGGCAAGGTGCTGGTGACCGGCTGCCTGGGGGCGCGAGAATCGGTGGTGCTGGACGCCCATCCCTCGGTGCTGGCGGTCACCGGCCCCCACGCCGCGGAGGAGGTGATGGGCCACGTCCACGCCCACCTGCCCAAGCCCCACGACCCCTACACCGACCTGGTGCCGCCCGGCGGCCTCAAGCTCACGCCGCGCCATTACGCCTATCTCAAGATCTCCGAGGGCTGCAACCACCGCTGCACCTTCTGCATCATTCCATCCCTGCGCGGCGACCTGGTGTCCCGCCCCATCGGCGACGTCCTGCACGAGGCCGAGGCCCTGGCCAAGGCCGGCGTCAAGGAACTGCTCATCGTCTCCCAGGACACCAGTGCCTACGGGGTGGACCTGAAATACCGCACCGGCTTCCACAACGGCCGCCCGGTCAAGACCCGCATGCTGGAGCTGGTGCAGGAGCTGGCCAAGCTGGGCATCTGGGTGCGCCTGCACTACGTCTATCCCTATCCCAGCGTGGATCAGGTCATCCCCCTCATGGCCCAAGGCCCCGGCCCTGGCGGCGGCCAGCTGCTGCCCTACCTGGACATCCCGTTCCAGCACGCCAGCCCGCGCATCCTCAAGGCCATGAAGCGCCCCGCCGCCGCGGAAAACACCCTGCGCCGCATCCGGCAATGGCGCGAGATGTGTCCTGATCTCGTGATCCGCAGCACCTTCATCGTCGGTTTCCCCGGCGAGACCGAGGAGGACTTCGACCAGCTCCTGGACTTCCTGCAAGAGGCCCAGCTGGACCGAGTCGGCGCCTTCACCTACTCGCCGGTGGATGGCGCCGTGGCCAACCAGCTCCCCGACCCGGTGGACGAGGACATCCAGCAGGACCGCCTGGCCCGCCTCATGGACGTCCAGGCCGACATCAGCGCGGACAAGCTCCGGGCCCGGCGCGGCACGGAGATGACCGTGCTGGTGGACGAGGCCGACGGCC
>JBGSHR010000309.1:0-2788 GCA_041752155.1 Thiobacillaceae bacterium
CACGTCCACCGCCTGGCCGTCGCGCCCCAGCATGGCGTCGATCACCAGGTCCCGGTTGCCGGCGGGATGAATCAGCTCGATGCGGTCCCCCACGGCGAAGCGGTTCTTCACCTCGATCTCCGCCAGACCGTCGGCGCCGTAGCCCAGCACGTCGCCCACGTACAGGCTGCGCTCGGATTCCGACACGCCGCGCAGGTAGTTCTGGTGCTCCCGATCCGGGTGGCGCTGGAAGAAGCCGCTGGTGTAGCCCCGGTTGGCCAGGCCCTCCAGATCCCGCACCAGGGTGGCATCCAGGGCGCGTCCCTCGGCGGCATCGTCGATGGCCTGGCGGTAGGCCTGGCAGGTGCGCGCCACGTAGTAGGGCGACTTGGTGCAGCCCTCGATCTTGAGGGAATCCACGCCGATCTCCACCAGCCGCTGCACGTGCTCGATGGCGCGCAGATCCTTGGAGTTGAGCAGGTAGGTGCCGTGCTCGTCCTCTTCCACCGGCATGAGCTGGCCGGGGCGGGTGCCTTCCTCCAGCAGCCAGACCTGCTCGGCCTCGGGCGGGAAGGGCGCCAGCGGCACGATGTCGCCACTGGCCGCCTCCGCGGCGGGCTTGACCTTGTAGTCCCAGCGGCAGGAGTTGGTGCAGGTGCCCTGGTTGGGGTCGCGATGGTTGAAGTAGCCGGACAGCAGGCAGCGGCCGGAATAGGCGATGCACAGGGCGCCGTGCACGAACACCTCCAGCTCGGTGTCCGGGCAGGCCTGGCGGATCTCCGCCACCTCGTCCAGGGAGAGTTCCCGGGACAGGATCACCCGGCTGATGCCCTGCCGCGCCCAGAAGCGCACGGCGGCGTGGTTGACGGTATTGGCCTGCACCGAGAGATGGATGGGCATTTCCGGCCAGGCCTCCCGGATCATCAGGATCAGGCCCGGGTCGGCCATGATCAGGGCGTCGGGTTTGAGGGCCACCACCGGCGCCATGTCCGCCAGGTAGGTCTTGATCTTGGCGTTGTGGGGATAGATGTTGCTCACCACGTAGAACTTGCTGCCGTGGCGGTGGGCGGCGGCGATGCCCGCTCCCAATGTCTCGGCGTCCTTGAAGCTGTTGTTGCGGGCGCGCAGGCTGTAGCGCGGCTGGCCGGCATAGACCGCCGTGGCGCCATAGGCCAGGGCGGTCTCCAGCATGGTCATGGAGCCGGCGGGGGCGAGGAGTTCGGGGCGGCGCTGGGGCAGGGTAGGCATCGCGACTTCGGCAAAAGAAAGGACGTGAAGCTTAGTCATTCCGGATGGTGACTGCCATTGCCAGGCCAGGGGACGTAACATTAACGGCTTGTAATCGAACAAATCCAACCCGGAGAAGCACCATGGCCCACCCCCTCGCCGGCAAACCCGCCCCCGCCGACAGCCTGATCAACGTCCAGGCCCTGCTCGACGCCTACCGCGCCCAGCCCGATCCCGCCGAGCCAACCCAGCGCGTGGCTTTCGGCACCAGCGGCCATCGGGGCAGTGCCTTCAACAACAGCTTCAACGAGGCTCATATCCTGGCCATCACCCAGGCGGTGTGCGAATACCGTGCCGCCCAGGGCATCGCCGGCCCGCTGTACCTGGGCAAGGACAGCCATGCCCTGTCCGATCCCGCCCAGCGCACCGCCCTGGAGGTGCTGGCGGCCAACGGCGTCGAGACCCACTTGCAGTCCCAGGATGGTTACACCCCCACACCGGTCATCTCCCGCGCCATCCTGGCCTGGAATCGCATCCATCCCAACGTGCGCGCCGACGGCATCGTCATCACCCCCTCCCACAACCCGCCCCAGGATGGCGGCATCAAATACAACCCACCCCACGGCGGTCCGGCCGACACCGATGCCACCGGTTGGATCGAGCAACGCGCCAACGCCCTCATGGCCGATGGCAATAAACAGGTGAAGCGCATGGCCTATGCCCAGGCCCTGGGCGCGCCCAACACCCATGCAGAAGACTTCATGGCGCCCTATATCGCCGACCTAGAACACGTCATCGACTTCCAGGCCATCCGCGATGCCCGGCTCAAGATCGGCGTCGATCCTCTGGGCGGCGCGGCGGTGGCCTACTGGAAACCCATCGCCGAGAAGTACGGCCTCGACATCCATGTGGTGAACGAGCGGGTGGACCCCACCTTCGGCTTCATGACCCTGGACCACGACGGCAAGATCCGCATGGACTGCTCCAGCCCTTACGCCATGGCCGGCCTGGTGGGCCTGAAGGACCGTTTCGACATCGCCTGGGGCAACGACGCCGACGTGGATCGCCACGGCATCGTCACCCCCTCGCTGGGGCTCATGAACCCCAATCATTTTCTGGCGGTGGCCATCCACTATCTGCTCACCCACCGGCCCCAGTGGTCCGATAGCGCCGCCGTGGGCAAGACACTGGTGAGTTCCGGTTTGATCGACCGGGTGGTGAACGGCCTGGGGCGCCAGTTCGTGGAAGTGCCGGTGGGCTTCAAATGGTTCTCCGCCGGCCTGCTGGAAGGCTCCCTGTGCTTCGGCGGCGAGGAGAGCGCCGGCGCCAGCTTCCTGAGAAAGGACGGCACGGTGTGGACCACGGACAAGGACGGCATCATCATGGGCCTGCTGGCCGCCGAGATCACCGCCGTGACCGGCCGGGATCCCGGCCGCTATTACCTGGATCTGGCCGCCCAACACGGCACGCCTTTCTATGTGCGCATCGACGCCCCCGCCAGCCCGGCCCAGAAGGCGGCCTTCAAACAGCTCACCGGCGAGCGGGTCGGCGCCGCCACCCTGGCCGGCGACCCCATCACCGC
>JBGSHR010000310.1:0-1749 GCA_041752155.1 Thiobacillaceae bacterium
CCTCGCGCAGGCGCAGGTCGGCATCGAAGGAGGTGAGGCGTTCATCCACCAGGGCCACGGGCAGGCCAAAGCGGCCCTGGAGCTGGTTGGCGAAGCGCCGGGCGCGGCGTGTGAGCTCGTGTTCCTCGCCCTCCAGGGACAAGGGCAGGCCCACCACCATGCGCACCGGCCGCCATTCCGCCACCAGTTGGGCGATGCGGCCGAAACGCTGCTCGTTGGCCTCGCCGTCTATGAATTCCAGGGGGTGGGCCAGGCGGGTCTCCCAGTCCCCCACCGCCACGCCGATGCGGCGCAGGCCGAAGTCGAAGGCCAGGAGCGAGCCCCGCGCCAGGGCGATGCCCGGGGTGCTCTCCGGGGCCATCCTTTGGCTCATGCCCAGGCTCATGCGTGGCCGGCTTCCTCGGAGAGCATGGAGAGATCGATGCCGAGCAGGTGCATGGCGGCGTTCAGGCGCTCGGCCGGCGGCAGGCTGAAGATCACCTCGGGATCGGCCTCGACGGTGAGCCAGGCGTTCTGCTTGATCTCGTCCTCCAGCTGTCCCGGCCCCCAGCCGGAATAGCCCAGGGTGACCAAAATCTCCTTGGGGCCCTCCTGGCGCGCCGTGGCCTCCAGGATGTCCTTGGAGGTGGTGAGCCCGACCCGGTCGTTCACCGACAGGGTGGAACTCCATTCCCCCACCGGCCGGTGCAGCACGAAGCCGCGCTCCGCCTGCACCGGGCCGCCGTAGAACACCGGTTCCTGGCGCAGGTGCTCGTCCTCCAGGTTCAGCCCGATCTGGCTGAACAGGGCATCCAGGTTGAGCTCGATGGGTCGATTGATCACCACGCCCAGGGCCCCCTGCTCGCCGTGGTCGCACACATAGGTCAGCGTGCCGGCGAAATTCGGGTCCAGCATGTTGGGCATGGCGATGAGGAAATGGTCGGTGAAATTGGCGGTTTCCATGGGTCAGTCCCGTTGAGTGCGGGCCATTGTAACCCCGCCCGCCGGCCCTCTGAATGGCCTCATGCAAACCCGCCCCGGCCGGGTGCCGGGGCGCCTGGCCCGGCATCGTGGCACCCCATGGCGCGCGGCTTTGCCCCTCTTTGAAAAGGGGGCAGGGGGGATTTGCCGGAGGTGGCAAGGGGGGCGGTGCTTGCATGATCCTTCGTGGTTTTTTGAATCAAAACCCCGCAGGTTTTTGGTTTGATGCTCCGGAATGGGCTGAGTCCATGGGGCGGGGGGTATTGCCGGGGTCGCCCGGCGGGCGAGTCACTTTTCTTGTGCGGCCAAGAAAAGTAACCAAAAGAAAGCCGCCCCGCTTCCGCCGAAACCCCGTGCGTGCCCCCATTGCGCGGGCGGCGAAAGAACTCGCCTGCGGCTCAAACAGCTTTCGCCGGCCTTCGGCTTCCCCGCGCAACGGCGTCACGCCCGGCGGCGTCAGAGGGGATTGGGCGCGTCTGCGAAGTGATGAGGTAGGATTGCCGGAAAGCAGTCGGGCGGTGTGCCGTATTGCTTGCAATGCATACGCCATGCATCCACGAACGGCTAGAAACGATGGGGGAGAAGCAGGTGCACAACCTTGTTACACGTCAGCAGCGCCAGGCTTTCACGTCAAATTTGACGTTTATTTCACGTTACCGTGAAAGCCAATAGCCCAATGCCAACACTTCTCCCACTCGCGCCGAGGCCAGGAAGCAAATGAAACAACTGCGCGGATCAAGCAGCGGAAAGCTTCACGACGTAGCCGTGGAGTTCCAATGCCTTGATCCA
>JBGSHR010000311.1:0-9549 GCA_041752155.1 Thiobacillaceae bacterium
GCAGGCCGATGGCCGCCGAGGTGCCGATGGCCCGGCGCAGTCCGACGTTGCACCAGGTCTGGAACGGAACCGTCAGGGTGCCGCCGCCGATGCCCACCCAGCTCGATACCAAGCCGATCACGCCTCCCGCCAGGGTCATGCCCGGCCAGCCCGGCAGTGCCCGGCTCGGTTTGGGCTTGAAGCCGAACCACATCTGGCTGGCGGCGTAGAACAGGAACACGGTGAAAAACACCTTGAGGCCGTGATCCGACATGTGGACCGCGATCAGGCCGCCGCCCAGGGTGCCCAGTAGGATCCCCGGCGCCATGCGCCGTACCACGGACCAGTCCACCGCGCCGTGGGTGTGATGGGCGCGCAGGCTGGAAAGCGAGGTGGGCACGATCACCGCCAGCGAAGTGCCGAGGGCCAGATGGATGTTGTAGTCGGCCGGAAAGCCTTGCCGGGCGAAGGCCCAGGTCATGGCGGGCACCATGATCAGCCCGCCCCCCACTCCGAACAGGCCGGCGATCAATCCGGTCGCCAGGCCGATGGCCAGGTAGGCCAGCAGCCACTCCAGGGGCCAGGCCGCCACGGCCGATGTCACCGCCTTAGCCCAGCTGCTCGAGGATAAAGCGCCATTCGTCCGGATCCACCGGTGTGATGGACAGCCGGTTGCCCTTGGCCAGGATGCGCATGGTGACCAGTTCGGGCGCGGCGCGCAGTTCGGCGATGGGCATCAGCCGGGTCTTGCGAGCGAATTTCACTTCCACGTTGAACCAGCGCGGGTTGTCCCGGCTCGCCTTGGGGTCGAAATACTTGCCGCCGGCCTCGAACTGGGACTCGTCCGGGTAGGCCAGCTTGCTCACCTCGGCCACACCGGCGATGCCCGGTTCGGCGCAGGTGGAGTGATAGAACAGCACGCCATCGCCCACTTGCATCTGGTCGCGCATGAAGTTGCGCGCCTGGTAGTTGCGCACGCCGAACCAGGCCACATGGCCATCCCGCTTCAGGTCGTCGATACTGAATTCCGCCGGTTCCGATTTCATGAGCCAGTAACGCATCTTTCATCCTTATCTTGAAAAGTCCTCGGGAAGCTCCGCTGGGGCGGAGCATGCCCGAGCTGAATGGGCCGCACCGCAGTCTGATGCTCACCCGGGGCCGGTCGGGCGAGTCGCCGTGGCGAGGGGAAACTTACACCATCGGCCGCCCGCTGGGCGAGGGCGGCGGCAAGTTCGCACGGATCGGGGAATGCACGGTTTATGGCCCGCTCCCGCCCGGGTTTCTTATTCAAAAACGGGGGCGCATAATCCCACTAAATCGCTCAACTATTGATCGAGGACTCGCCATGAACGACCTCAACCTGGGCGCCATCGTTAGCGCCGTACAAAAAAACTGTCTCATCTCCGATGCCCAGTTCGCGGGCGATCTGACCATGTGCACCTTTCTCCTGAAGATGCGCGAGTTGTATCGCTGGGAACACGACATCCCCCTTACCCAGGACATGCCCAAGAGCGAGGTGGGGGACTGGATGAACGAACGGGGCAGGCTCTGGGAGGGGATGGAGCAGGCCCCCTTTGAACCCCTGCCCCTGCCCGCCGGCATCGTCGACCCGTTCGAGGTCGCCGATGTGAATCGCGCCCTGGCTCCCCACGGGCTGGTCTATTCCGGCGGTTACGGCCGTTCCTGCAAGCCCCATTTTTTTCTCGGCACTTTGCTACGCCAGGAAATGCGCCAGGGTTATCAGATCTATGTCTCGGCCTGCGAATTCGCCCGCGACCTGGATGCCCCGCCGGGCATGATGCTGGATGACACCATCTTCGTGCGCACCGAGGCGCTCAAGCGCTGGTTGTGGGAGCGGTACGAGGAGTGGCGCTGGAACCGGCGCAACGAGGCCATGGGCCAGGCCGTGGCTTGCTACGACTTTGCCCTGGACGCGGAGGCGGCCATCCAGGCCATGACCGAGACCGAGACCGAGTCGGTCATCCTGCACGAGCTGGGCGAGGCCAAGGTGGGGGCCGAACTGGGCGAAGCCTGGCCGAACCTGCTCGCCGAGCTGATGCGCAGCCGCGGCGAAATCCTGGCGCGGGCCGTGCGCGACCTCTACGCCGACTGCGTCTCCACCCTGCCCGGCCTGCTGGAGCGGGGCGAGCCGGCCGCCATCCATTTTTACTTTGCCAATCTGGTGGGCATGCGCCGCACCCTCTTCCCGGAACTGGCGACGGCCTACCAGGCCTGGCGGGAATCGGGCGATCTGGCCGGGCTGGGGCAGGTGGCGGAACGGGGACGGCGGCGCTGGCAGGACATGGCCGGCGAGATGCTGAGCTTGCATGAGCGCTATGGTGACCAGGTTGCCGCCCAGGTCGAACAGCGACTGGAAGAGCGTTTGGCCGCCTGATGGCGCTCGTATCACCGGGCTCCCCTCCCGAGAGGGAGCCGTCCCGCTGAAATAAGCTCTTAGGCGGACTTGATCAGCGTGCCCACGCCCTGGTCGGTCATGATCTCCAGCAACAGGGCGTGTTCCACCCGGCCGTCGATGATGTGCACCGACTTGACGCCGCTCTTGGCGGCATCCAGGGCGGAGGCGATCTTGGGCAGCATGCCGCCGGACAAGGTGCCTTCAGCCACCAACTCGTCCACCTTTTTCGGAGTCAGGCCGGTGAGCAGATTGCCGGCCTTGTCCAGCACCCCGGGGGTGTTGGTCAGGAGCACCAGCTTCTCCGCCTTGAGCACCTCGGCCAGCTTGCCCGCCACCACGTCGGCGTTGATGTTGTAGGTCTCGCCTTGTTCGCCCACGCCGATGGGGGCGATGACCGGGATGAAGTCGCCGGAGTCCAGGAAGGCGATCAGGCTGGGGTCGATCTGGGTGATCTCCCCCACCTGGCCGATGTCGATCACGTCGCCGGGCTTGTCCATGGAGGCCATCAGGAGTTTCTTGGCGCGGATGAAACGGCCGTCCTTGCCGGTCAGCCCCACCGCCTTGCCGCCGGCCTGGTTGATGAGGTTGACGATCTCCTTGTTGACCTGGCCGCCCAGCACCATCTCCACCAGGTCCATGGTTTCGGCATCGGTCACCCGCATGCCCTGGATGAACACCCCCTGCTTGCCCACGCGCTTGAGCAGATCCTCGATCTGGGGACCGCCGCCGTGCACCACCACCGGATTCAGGCCCACCAGCTTCAACAGCACCACGTCCCGGGCGAAGGCGGCTTTGAGCACCGGGTCGGTCATGGCGTTGCCGCCGTACTTGATGACCACGGTCTTGTCGTGGAAACGTTGGATATAGGGCAGAGCCTCGGCGATGACCTTGGCCTTGTCGCCGGGCGTGATGTGGGAGATGGGCATGGCGGCTTCCAGATGTGGCTGTCAGGCCGGGATTCTACAAAACAAAAGGGCGACCGAAGCCGCCCTTGCCGCGTAATGTCCCGGGTCACTCGATCGCGAGCTTCCTGGTCGCGCTCACCGCCTTCTTGGGCAGCACCAATTCCAGCACGCCATTTTCGAACCGGGCCTTGGCATTCGCCTCGTCCACGTCCTGGCCCAGGGTAAAGCTGCGATTGACCTTGCCGTGGTAACGCTCGCTACGCAGCACTTTCTCTCCCTCTTTCTGCTCGGATGTTTTTCTGACCTCCGCCGAGATGGAAACGGCATTGCCGTCGATGGCGACCTCGATGTCATCTTTCTCCACACCCGGTATTTCGGCATGGATGGTGTATTCCTTGTCGCCCTCTTTCACATCCATCTTGATCATCTGCATCTCCGGCATTTCCGCGGGATAACGCACGGGCCGCACAAAGAACCCTTTCAACAGATCCTCAAACACATCGTCGATGGCGAAAGGATCACGTCTGACGAGATTGCTCATAATGTCCTCCTTGTTTAGTGAAGTCGGGCAGAGACAATCTGCCTTCCTAACTCAGATATAGGTCGGCACCGCCCACATTCAAGGCTCAACAGACAAGCGTATCTCATTAATTAATAAACAAAATTTTACTTGCCGCGCTTGCCGCTGCCCCCTAGATTGCGGATCGTCTGAGTCCGATGCCGCAGGTCAGCGCCAAGTCCGGCATGGCAACAGCGCAGAGATTGAGATCTCCAACCAATAACGGGTTTTTGAAGAGGATTTCCCTATGAAAACGAGCAAGCAAACCGCCCTGACCCTGGCCCTGGGTTCCGCCATCGCCGCCTCGCTGGCCGCTGCGCCCGTCACTGCCGCTGAAAACCCCTTCAGTGCCCAGGCCATGAGCAAAGGCTACATGGTGGCCGAGACCAGCAAGGCCACGGAGGCCAAGTGCGGCGGCATGAAGGACAAGGAAGGCACCTGTGCCGGCAGCAAAACCAAGGCGAAGACCCAGGAAGGCAATTGCGGCGGCATGAAGGGTAAAGAGGGTACTTGTGCCGGCAGCAAGGCCGCCACCGAGAAGACCAAGGAAGGCAACTGCGGCAACATGAAGGGGAAAGAAGGCAAATGTGCCGCCGCGAAGTGAGCCTCGTCCTTGGCTAGCCCCATGAGTTTTCCCTCTCCCACGGGGGCTGGACTCGGATTTCGGCGCGAACTCATCCCCGCGCTGAAATCCGGGGTGCCCGGCTGCATCGACTTCTTCGAGCTGGCCCCGGAAAACTGGATCGATCTGGGGGGGCGTCATGCCCGCGACCTGCGCCATTTCACCGAACGCCATCCCTTTGTCTGCCACGGCCTGTCCCTATCCCTGGGCGGCCCCGCCCCCTTGGACGAAGTCCTGCTGCGCAAAATCAAGGCCTTCATGGCCGAACACCGGATCGCTCTCTACACCGAACACCTGTCCTACTGCTCCGACCACGGCCACCTCTACGATCTGATGCCCATTCCCGCCACTTGGGAGGCCGTGAAATACGTGGCCGGCCGCATTCGCAGGGCGCAGGACATCCTGGAGCGGAAGATCGCCATCGAGAACGCCTCCTACTACGTGGCCGCCCCCATCAACCAGATGGACGAGCCCGACTTCATCAACGCCGTGCTGGATGAGGCGGATTGCTGGCTGCACCTGGACGTGAACAACGTCTATGTGAACAGCGTCAATTTCGGCTTCGACCCGGTGGCCTACCTGCGGCGCATGCCCGCCGAGCGCATCGTCTATATGCATATGGCCGGCCACTTCCGGGAGGCGGAGGATCTGGTCATCGACACCCACGGCGCCCAGGTCATCGACCCGGTGTGGGCTATGCTGGACACCGCCTACGGCCTGTTCGGGCCCCATGCCACCTGTCTGGAGCGGGATTTCAACATCCCGCCCCTGGCCGAATTGGTGACCGAGGTAGAGCACATCGCCGCCCTCCAGGCCCGCCATCGACACCCCGCCCGAGCTGTCGCCTGACATGGATTTCCAGCAATACCAACGCGCCTTCACCCGCCGGCTACGTGACCCGCGAGCCAACCCCCGCCCGCAAGGGGCGAGTGCCCAGCGCATGAAGGTCTACGAGGGGCTGCTCTACAACAATATCGAGGGCTTCCTGCTGGCCTGCTTCCCGGTCTGCCGCAAGATCCTCGGCAAGCGCCGCTGGGACCGCCTGGTGCGGGCCTTCTTCCGCGACCATGTGAGCCATACCCCGTATTTCCTGCAGATCCCGGAAGAGTTCCTGAAATTCCTCCAGGACGAGTGGACCCAGCCGGCGGATGCCCCGCCTTTCCTGCCGGAACTGGCCCATTACGAATGGGTGGAACTGGAGCTGGACACCTCCAATCGCGACCAGGATCTGCCGCCCCATCACCCCCGGGGCGAGCTGATGGCCGGTCGCCCCCTGGTGAATCCGGTATTGCGGGTCCTGGCCTACCGCTGGCCGGTGCACCGGTTGTCCACCCGTTTCAAACCGCTGGAACCCCCGGCCGAGACCACCTTCATCCTGGCCTACCGGGATGGGGACTATGCCGTGCGTTTCACCCACATCAACCCCGCCACCGCGCGTCTGCTGGTGGTGTTACAGGAGCAACCGGGACTGAGCGGCGCGGCGGCAATGACTCTATTGGCCCAGGAAATGGGCCTGCCGGATAGCGCCTTGCACGACCACGGCCAGAAGATCCTGAACGAGCTGCGCCAGCAAGGCGCCCTGCTCGGTACTCTGGCCTGAACTCCCCGATTCGCGCCGACTCCAACATCAAGCCGGGCGGGAGGCCCCGCCACCACGCCATGGTGGCGGGAAGTCCTTGTACAGGCTAGAATTTCCGCCCTTTTTGCCCCCTGATGCCCTTACACCAGAAATGGGATCGGCTTGACCACCATGGAAGATCGACAAAGCCGTCTGTGCGGCACGCTCTACAGCCCGGACTTCGAGCAGGATAGCTGCGGGTTCGGACTGATTGCCCAATTGGACGACAAGGCCACGCACTGGCTGGTGCAAACCGCCATCTCCTCCCTGGCCTGCATGACCCACCGCGGCGCCGTGGCCGCCGATGGCAAATCCGGCGATGGCTGCGGTCTGCTGTTCAAGAAGCCGGACGCCTTCCTACGCGCCGTGGCGGCGGAGAACGGCTTCCAGCTCGCCCCCCGCTACGCCGCCGGCCTGGTGTTCCTCAACCGCGACACCGCCCTGGCCCAGCGCGCCCGGGACCTGCTGTTCGCCGAGTTGAAAGAGCAGGGCCTGGAGCCGGTGGGCCTGCGCCAGGTGCCCACCGACGAGTCCGCCCTGGGGGAATACGCCAAGAAGAGCCTGCCGGTGATCGAGCAGCTGTTCGTCAACTGCCCGGATACGGTCGATGCCGACATCTTCGAGCGCAAGCTGTACATCGCCCGTCGCAAGGTGGAGAAGGCCGTGGCGGCGGACGACGCCACCTTCTACATGCCCACCCTGTCGGGCCGGGTCATCGCCTACAAGGGCCTGGTGATGCCGGAATACCTGCCGGTGTTCTACCCGGACCTGAACGACGAGCGTTTCGCCTCCGCCCTGGCCGTGTTCCACCAGCGTTTCTCCACCAATACCTGGCCCGAGTGGCGCCTGGCTCAGCCGTTCCGCTACCTGGCCCACAACGGCGAGATCAACACCGTGCAGGGCAACCGCAACTGGTCCCGGGCGCGGGAGCAGAAGTTCGCCAGCCCCATGATCCCCAACATGGAGGACGTGCGTCCCATGGTGGGCATCAAGGGCTCCGACTCCATGAGCTTCGACAACATGCTGGAAGGCCTGGTCATGGGCGGCGCCGGCCTGTTCCGCTCCATGCGCATGATGGTGCCGCCGGCCTGGCAGAACGTCACCAACCTGGACCCGAACCTGCGCGCCTTCTACGAATACAACTCCATGCACATGGAGCCCTGGGACGGCCCCGCCGGCATCGTCATGACCGACGGCCGCTACGGCGTCTGCATGCTGGACCGCAACGGCCTGCGCCCGGCCCGCTACGTGATCACCAAGGACCGCCATGTCACCATCGCCTCGGAGGTGGGGGTGTGGGACTACGGCCCGGAGAACGTCGTCGCCAAGGGCCGCGTGCGCCCCGGACAGATGGTGGCCGCCGACCTGGAAACCGGCCGCTTCCTGCTGCCCGAGGACATCGACGCCGAACTCCAGGGGCGTCACCCCTACCGGGAGTGGCTCAAGCAGCATGGCCAGCGCGTGGAATTCGGCCCCGAGCAGGATACCGACTATCCCAGCATGGATGCCGCCTCCGTCGCCACCCACCAGAAGCTGTTCAACGTCAGCTTCGAGGAGCTGGACCAGGTCATCCGCGTGCTGGCCGAGGAAGGCCAGGAGGCGGTGGGCTCCATGGGCGACGACACCCCCATGGCGGTGCTGTCGCAAAAGGCGCGTTCCCCCTTCGATTACCTGCGCCAACAATTCGCCCAGGTGACCAACCCGCCCATCGATCCCATCCGGGAAGCCATCGTCATGTCTCTGCACACGGTGATCGGGCGTGAGCGCAACCTGTTCGACGAGACCCCCGAGCATGCCCAGCGTCTGAAGCTGAATTCGCCGGTGCTGTCCAACGACACCTTCAAGGCGGTCACCACCAGCAGCGATCCGGCCTACGCCTCGGTCAGTTTCGACCTGCAATACGATCCGGCCGGCACCAATCTCAAGGCCGCCCTGGAACAGCTGTGCGACGAAACCGTGGCCGCCGTGGGCGCCGGCAAGGTGGTGGTGGTGCTGTCCGACCGGGACATCGACCGCGGCAAATTGCCGATTCCCATCCTGTTCGCCACCGGCGCCGTGCACCACGCCCTCATCGCCGCCGGCCTGCGTTGCGACGCCAACATCATCGTCAAGACCGGCGCCGCCCGCGATCCGCACCAGGTGGCCGCCCTCATCGGCTATGGCGCCACCGCCGTCTATCCTTACCTGGCCTACCAGAGCATCCTGCAGATGGTGCGCGCCGGCGAGATCCAGGTGAAGGCGGAGAAGGCCCTGGCCAACTACCGCAAGGGCATCGACAAGGGCCTGCTCAAGGTCATGTCCAAGATGGGCATCTCCGCCGTGGCCAGCTATCGCGGCGCCCAGTTGTTCGAGGTGGTGGGCATGCACGAGGAGGTGGTGGACATGTGTCTCACCGGCACCGTGTCGCGCATCTCCGGCGCCAATTTCGCCGACTTCGAGGCGGACCAGAAGAAGCTGGCTCGCCTGGCCTTCAATCCGCTGAAGCCGGTGGCCGCCGGCGGCCTGCTCAAGTTTATCCACGGCGAGGAATTCCACGCCTACAACCCGGACGTGGTGCAGGAGCTGCAGGCGGCCGTGCAGAGCGGCTCCTACGAGGCCTACAAGCAGTACGCCCACACCGTGAACTCCCGGCCGGTGGCCATGTTCCGCGACATGATGCACCTGAAGCTGGCGGCCACGCCCATCCCCCTGGACGAGGTGGAGCCGCTGGAGGCCATCCTCAAGCGCTTCGACAGCGCCGGCATGTCCCTGGGCGCCCTGTCGCCGGAGGCCCACGAGGCCCTGGCGGAAGGCATGAACCGCATCGGCGGCCGGTCCAACTCCGGTGAAGGTGGCGAGGACGCCAAGCGCTACGGCACCATCAAGATGTCCAAGATCAAGCAGGTGGCATCGGGCCGTTTCGGCGTCACCCCGCATTATCTGGTCAATGCAGAGGTATTGCAGATCAAGGTCGCCCAGGGTGCCAAGCCCGGCGAAGGCGGCCAGTTGCCCGGCGGCAAGGTCACCGAGCTGATCGCCAAGTTGCGCTGCACCAAGCCCGGCATCACCCTGATTTCGCCGCCGCCACACCATGACATCTACTCGATCGAGGATCTGGCCCAGCTGATCTTCGACCTGAAGCAGGTCAACCCCCAGGCGCTCGTGTCGGTCAAGCTCGTCGCCGAGCCGGGGGTCGGCACGATCGCGGCGGGCGTCGCCAAGGCTTACGCCGACCTCATCACCATCTCCGGCCATGATGGCGGTACCGGGGCGAGCCCGATCAGCTCGATCAAGTACGCGGGCATCCCGTGGGAGCTGGGCCTTGCCGAGACCCACCAGACCCTGGTGATGAACGACCTGCGCAGTCGCATCAGGGTGCAGACCGACGGACTGCTGCGGACCGGACGCGACGTCGTCATCGCCGCCATGCTCGGTGCCGAGGAGTTCGGCTTCGCCACCGTCGCCCTGGTG
>JBGSHR010000312.1:0-2341 GCA_041752155.1 Thiobacillaceae bacterium
GATCATGGCGTGCCAGACCGCGCTGCGCAGGTGGGGCAGGTAGATGCCGCCGAACAGGCCGTGCCAGTAGGCGTCGTTGGCCTGGGCCTCGTGCAGTAGTTCCACCAGGTCCTGGCGGATCTGGTCCGCCGGCAGGCTGGCCAGCCGGGCGGAGAGGCCCAGCATGCGCTTGTGGGCCCAGTTGGCCTCCGGGTAGCGGGTCAGGAAGTTCTTCCAGATGCCGCCACGGATGAAGGGCCGGTCCCGCTCCAGCACGCCTTCATGCTGGGCGGCGTGGACCAGCTCCGAGTAGCGCCGGGCGGCGGGCGCGGGCAGGGTCCATTCCCCCATCTCGCTGTAGGACACGGTGGGCAGGTAGACCACGCCCTTGGTGGGCACCTCCCGGTGATAGTCGTGGAAATGGGCGCTGCGGATGCTCTGAGAGGCCAGCACGCCCTCGATGAAGTGCTGGAGCCAGCGCTTCTCGTATACCCATTCGTAGGTCTCGGGCCAGATGCCGAACTTCTCGATGTCGTCGAAGTAGATGGCGGCGGCCTGCTTGCTCTCGTCCGCCATGGATTCGATGAAGACCACGACTTCATGAGCCGGCGAGAACGGCAGGCGGTAGCGCAGGGCCTCGGAGATGGGGAACAGGTCCAGGCGACGGCCGTCCTCCTCGGTGGTGTGGTAGCCGTTGAGCTGCTCCCGCTCGGCCCCGGCGCACAGGAAGTGGTAGTCGTCCACCATCACGTACTGGATGCCGGAATCCGCCAGGGCCGGCACCACGGTGGCCTCCCACACCCGTTCCGTGAGCCAGGCGCCCTGGGGCCGTTGCAGGAAATACTGCTCCAGGCGGTCGGACATGGCGGCGAGCTGGCTCATGCGGTCGCGATAGGGGATCACCGCCAGCACCGGCTCCATGTCGCCGGCGCCGAAGAACTCCACCTGGCCGCGATTGGCCATTTCCTTCAGCAGGGCCATGTCGCCGGGATGGTGGGCCATGAGCCATTCCAGCAGCCAGCCGGAACCGTGCAGGGCGAAGCGGAAGTCCGGGTAGCGATACACGGTTTCCAGGAAGGGTTTGTAGCAACGCTGGTGGGCGTCTTCCACCACCTCGGGGAAGTTGCCCACGGGCTGGTGGGCGTGGACACCGAACAGCAGGGATACGGTCTTGGCCATGATTTGTCTTGGGAGTGAAACGTGAAAGGGGAAGGGTGAAGCGTGGACCAGCCGCCTCACCGTTCGCCTTTCACCTTGCACCTCCGCCTATGCACACGGGTTTGCCCCTCCCCCTCCCAACCTCCCCCGCTCGCGGGGGGCTTGATTCCGCCCTCAAGAAACACACACCAACACATTCAATAACACGCATATTTCGTCGCTAGCCACCGAAGTAGCGCAGGCGCCCTCGCCTGCCAGCGGGCAGCAAGCCCGCCTCTCGGCGGGCAATGCAGGCGAGGACGCCTGCGCTACCCATGCATTGGCTTTCCCATGAACCCGTTTCCTGGGTGCGATGCGGCATCGGGCCGGCAACCTCACTGATCCCTCACCCCCCGCGCCGCATCACGCCGCCCGACTCCGCCGCGCCGCCGCCCTGGCATAGAGGGTGATCGAGATAAGCGGGGGCGGCCACGGCCAGGGTTTCATACAGGCGTTTCAGTTTCTGGCGATAGACACGATCGAAGCTTTCCACCGCGGCAGCCGGGTTGTAATCGCCGAACCACCAGAACCAGTCGGAGCTTTCGCAGGATTTCAACAAGGCCTCGGCGCGGGCGGCCGCTTTCGCCGGCAGGCTCTTGATGGCCGCGTCGTAGGCCTGCTTGGCCGCCACCAGCCAGTCCCAGCCCCGGTTCTTGGCCGGGTCGCCCATCCAGGTGGTGAAGTCGCCATAGACCCAGCTGCCGGCGGTGAGATGGGGCAGCGTCCTGACCGCCTTGGGGTGGGCATCCAGATAGTCGCTGAAGGTGGTGGGGCGCACGGTGGCATGGTCCATCAGGGCCTCGAACAGGCCGGAGAGGAAATAGAAGCCGTTGTAGGGGTAGTACTCCCAGGCGTTTTCCCCGTCCAGGATGATGCTCACAACCGGGTGCGGCCCCGGCGCCTGGCGGCGCAATTCGTCCAGGGCGTACATGAAGTGGCGCACCGCGTCGGCGCCGAACCAGCCCTGGTATTCGAAGCCGATGAGGTCGGAGAGATGGTCGTCGCGAAAGAACAGGGCCGTGCTGACGCCGCGCAGCTTGTAGGGGGCGGTGATCCAGGCCGGCTTGTGGGCCAGGTCCTGATGGGCGGCGGTCAGGCTATGGCGCAGCACGCCCTCGCCGGTGGCCGCCCACTTCACGCCGGCGCCGGAAAACAGCCGCATGGC
>JBGSHR010000313.1:0-3085 GCA_041752155.1 Thiobacillaceae bacterium
GGTCCGGCCAGGGGGCCGCGTCCGGCCTCGTCCACGCCGCACACCCAGTGCTGCGAAGCCACATCGTCGAATAGTCCCGTCATGGCAGGAAGGGCCGCAGGGCGGCGGCGATGAGGCGGGGGGTATCGCGCTTGAGTCGCGCGCGCTGGACGCGGAATTCCTCGACCTGCGCCAAGCGCTGGTCCTCGCTGGCGAGCAGCTCACACAACGCTCTGGACAAGTCCTCGGGCGTGGCCTGCTTTTGCACCAGTTCCGGCACCACCTGGCGTCCGGCCAGGATATTAGGCAGGCCGATCCAGGGTTGCAGGGCCTGGCGCTTCATGATCTGGTAGGTCAGCCACGGCACTTGGTAGGTGATGACGTGGGGGCAATCCAGCAGCAGGGCTTCCAGGGTGGCGGTGCCCGAGGCGATGAGGGCGGCGTCGGCGGCCTGGAGGGCATCGGGGGCATGGCCGAACAGGATGCGCAAGGGCAGCTCGTGGGCATTGGCCGCGCGCAGTTGCTGCTCGAACAATTGGCGCGTTTCCCGGTTCACCAGGGGGATGAGAAAGCGGGTCTGGGGCCGGGCCAGCTGGATCTGTTTCGCGGTCTCGATGAACAGCCGGCCCAGGGCCTGCAATTCCCCGGGGCGGCTGCCCGGCATGAGCACCACGAATTCCTCATCCTGGCTCAGCCTCAGGCGCTCCCGGGCGGCCTTGCGGTCGGGCTCCGGCAGGGCGTGGGCGAGGGGGTGGCCCACGTAGGTGGCGGGAATGCCGGCCCGACGGTAGATCTCTTCCTCGAACGGAAAAATGAGCAGCACGTGGGAGGCGGCCTTGGCCACCTTCTTGATGCGCTTGGGGCGCCAGGCCCAGATGGACGGGCTGATGAAATGCAGCGTGGCGATGCCGGCGCGTTTCAACCTGGCCTCCAGAGCCAGGTTGAAATCCGGCGCGTCCACGCCGATGAACAGGCTGGGCGGCGCGGCGCGCAAATGCTTGCTGAGCGCGCGGCGAATGCCCAGGATCTTGCGCAGGCTGCCCAGGGCCTCCACGTAGCCGCGCACCGACAGGGCCTCCATGGGGAACAGGCTGCGGGCCCCCAGAGCCTGCATCTTGGGCCCGGCGATGCCCTCGAACGATACCGGCAGGCCGGCGTCCCGGGCGGCGCGGATGAGCAGGCTGCCGAGCAGGTCGCCCGAGGCCTCCCCCGCGACGATGGCGATCCGGGCCAAGTGCGAGGAGGAGGGGAGGGGACCAGGAGCAACCGTGTCCCGCACGGCGGGCGTCGCCCCCATGCCCGAAGATCCGCGCTCCATCAGCGAATGATTCCGCGTCCTGAAACCGCCAGAAACTCCGCTAGAGGCAGGAGTTCCGGCTGGGTTTGCGCGTCCTTGGCGATGGCCGCCTGGGCGTCCACCAGGCCCAGGCCGGATTTGTACAGGGTCTTGTAGGCGCGCTTGATGGCGGCGACGGCTTCCGGGCTGTAACCGCGCCGCTTCAGGCCTTCGGCATTGATGCCGTGGGGAACGGTGGGGTTGCCGGCCACGGTGAAAAACGGCGGCACGTCCTGGCGGATCACTGAGCTGATGCCGGTGATGACGTGGGCGCCCACCCGGCAGAACTGGTGCACGCCGGTGAAACCGCCCAGGATGACGTGGTCTTCGATGCTGACGTGACCCGCCAGGGTGGCGTTGTTGGCGAATACGGTGTGGTCGCCCACCACGCAGTCGTGGGCGATGTGCACGTAGGCCATGATCCAGTTGTGGCTGCCGAGCCGGGTGAGCCCTTGTTCCTGGACGGTGCCGGTGTTGAAGGTGCAGAACTCGCGGATCACGTTGTGGTCGCCGATCTCCAGGCGGGTAGGTTCGCCCGCGTATTTCTTGTCCTGGGGCTCCTCGCCCAGGGAAACGAACTGGAAGATGCGGTTGTGCCGGCCGATGCGGGTATGGCCGGTGATAACGGCATGGGGGCCCACCGTGGTGCCGTCGCCGATCTCGACGTGCTCGCCGATCAGGCTATAGGCACCGATCGCCACATCCGCGCCCAGGCGGGCGCCGGGGTGGACGATGGCGGTGGGATGAATGGCGCTCATGGGCTCAGTCCAGCTGCTTCAGGGTGCACATCAGTTCGGCCTCGCAGGCCACCTGCCCGTCCACCGTGGCCTTGGCGGCGAATTTCCAGATACCCCGGGCATGGCGCAGGATGTTGGCTTCCATGCGCAACTGGTCGCCCGGCACCACGGGCCGTTTGAAGCGGGCGCCGTCGATGCCCAGGAAGTAGATCACGCTGTTCTCGTTCACCTCCTGGCCGGAGCTGGTGAACGCCAGCAGGCCCGCGGTCTGGGCCAGGGCCTCGATCATGAGCACGCCGGGCATCACCGGGTGGGCGGGGAAATGGCCGGGAAAATGGGGCTCGTTCATGGTGACATTCTTGAGCGCCAGGATGCGCTCGTTGGGCACCAGTTCCAGCACCCGATCCACCAGCAGGAACGGATAGCGGTGGGGCAGGTGCTTCATGATCTGGGTGATGTCCATTTCCATCGTCATATTTCCTATTTCGGGTCGTTCAGTTTTTCCAGAGCCTTGATGCGCCGCGCCAGGGTGTCCAGATGGCGCAGGTGGGCGGCGTTCTTTTTCCAGTCGTCATGGGCCATGAGGGGTTGCACCGAGGTGTAGGTGCCCGGGGTGCGGATGTCCTTGGACACGAAGGTGCCGGCGGAAATGACGGTCCGGTCGCATATCTCGATGTGGCCGAGGATCATGGCGGCGCCGCCGATCTGGCAGTAGGCGCCGATGCGGGCGCTGCCGGCCATGCCGGTGCAGGCGGCGATGGCGGTGTGGCGGCCAACGCGGCAGTTGTGGGCGATGTGGATCAGGTTGTCCAGCTTGACCCCGTCCTCGATCACAGTGTCGTCCAGGGCGCCCCGGTCGATGGTGGTGTTGGCCCCCACTTCCACATCGTCGCCGAGGACTACGCGACCCACTTGGGGCACCTTGAGCCAATGGTCCGTTTGCCAGGCCAGGCCGAAGCCGTCCCCGCCGATGACGCAGCCGGGATGCAGCACGGCCCGGGCGCCGATGGCGCAGGCATGTTGCACCGTGACC
>JBGSHR010000314.1:0-2427 GCA_041752155.1 Thiobacillaceae bacterium
CTCCCCGCGCACGTGGGCCGCCAGCGCCTGCTTGACCTGGCCCAGGTCATCCGGATGCACCAGAGCCTCCCAGGCATCCATATGGGGGTTGATCTCGTCCAGGCGGTAGCCCAGCATGCCGGCCCAGCGTTCGTCATACACCACGTCGCCGGTCTGTATGTTGCGGTCCCACAGGCCCAGGTCGGCCCCCTTCAAGGCCAGGGCCAGGCGTCCCCGGCTGTCTTCCAGGGCGGTGCGCAGGCGGTAGGATTCGGTGACGTCGTGGAACACCATCACCACCCCCACCACCTCGCCGCGCCCGTTGTGGATAGGCGCCGCGCTGTCGGCGATGTGGTAGCGGCGGCCGTCCCGGGCCACCAGCACGGTATGGTTGGCCAGCCCGACGATCACGCCGGTCTCCAGCACCCGGCCCACCGGAATCTCCGCCGGCTGGTGGGTCAGGGCGTTCTCGATCTGGAACACCTCCGCCACGGAATGTCCCCCCGCCTCCGCCAGGGTCCAGCCGGTGAGGGCCTCGGCGATGGGATTAATGTAGGTGATGCGCATGGCGGTATCGGTGGCGATCAGGCCGTCGCCGATGGACTGGAGGATGGCCGAGACCCGGCTCTCGCTTTCCGCCAGGGCCTGGACCGTGTTTTCCACCGCCCCCGCCATCTGGTTGAAGGCGGCGATGACGTGGCGCAGCTCCGGCCCGCCTTGCGGGGGGATGCGTTGTTCGAACCGCCCCGCGGCCAGGGCCTGGCTGCCGGCATCCAGGGCCAGCAGGGGCCTGATACCCATGCGCAGGACCAGCCAGATACCGAGGAAATCCAGGCCGAGGGCAAGCCCCAGGATGGACAGGTGTTGCAGCAGGCGCGTCCAGGCCCGGTTGATGGCGTGCTGAGCGGTGAGAGTCACCTCGAAGCTGCCGTAGCGGTGCCCGCCGATCTCTACTCCCACCTGGCCCTTGACCTCCCCCAGCTCCATCCAGGCGGCAAACCAGTGGGGCGCGTAACGGGGCACCGGCGTCGCATCCCGGCTCTCCAGCGCGGCGCCGGAGGCGTCGCGATAGACGATGCGGGCGATGGCGGCGCGGCGCACCTGGCTATCCAGACCCTGCTGCAAGGAGGAAAAATCGCCGATCACCAGGATATCGCCCATCTCCGCCGGCAAGGTGTGCAACGCATTGTCGAGCTGACGGTGCAAAGTCTCGGCCGCATCCCGGGCATCGCCCCGGGCCGAGATGTAGAGCATGGCGGTGCCCGCCACCAGCAGGGCGATGCTGGCGATCGCCAACAGGCGGGCGACGAGGGGGAGCTTGTCCCAGATTCGCAGCGGCATGGGCGGGGGGCTTATTCGATGTCCCGCACCAGGGTGTCCTGGTAGAAATCGGAATAGTTCTGGTAGTCGCGGGGGCCGGCGGGCACAAAACCGAAGGGCGGTTTCTGCTTGATGATCCGCGCGCTGGCGGCCAGCACCTGGGCGCCTTCCGGATCGTCCGGCATGGCGGCGAAGACTTGCCGCACCACGGCCACCCGCTTGGCCGGCACGCGCGGGTGGGCCGAAACGGGCAGGTTTTGGTAAGGCGGGGACTCCCACAGCACGCGATACTTGAGGCCCTCCCGGGCGGCGAAGTTGCGCATCACCTGGTTGTTGACCCCGGCGGCCAGCACCCGGACGGCCTTGAGCTGGCCCATGATGCCCTCTTGGTTGCCGCCGAAGGTGGCACTGACCTGAATCCCCTGGCGCAGCAGGTGGTCCATGGGCAGGGCATAACCGACGAAGGCCGCCTTGGAGGGGAAGCCCACCTCCCTGCCCTTCAGGTCGGCCAGGGTGCGCACCGGCGATTCGGCCAGGGTGACCAACTGGCCGCGGATGGCCTCCTCCCTGGGGCCCAGGATGACCTGATAGCCCTGGGCCGCGGTGCTGGGCAGGAAGATGGTGTTGGAATAGACGAAGTCGTACTCGCCCCGGGCGATGGCGGTATTGGATTCCGGCGCGGTACGGGTGATCTTCAGCTTGAGGGTGACCCCGGCCCGGCGCGACACATAGTCCAGGATAGGGTTCCAGTACTCCGCCGTGAGCACCGGGCTACGCTGGGACAGCACCCCGAAGCTGTAACTCTCGGCCGCGCCGGCATTGGGGGCCAGGGCCGCGATCCAGACGGCCAGGGCGCAAAAAAATGCCGCGAACCGGGAAGGCGCGGCAGATTGCTTAGGCGGTTCCATCATGGCTTCAGACTGGTCTTTAGTAATAGACCCGCTGATAGTATCAAGCCTAAAGCCCCGCCGGGAGTCTTCAGTGGCCGCCCGCCTGGATGATGCCGCCGCCCAGGCACACCGCGCCTTCGTAGAGCACCACCGACTGGCCGGGCGTGACCGCCCACTGAGGCTCGTCGAAGGCCAGATGCAGCCCATCCCCGTCCAGCGCCACCACCGTGCAGGCCGC
>JBGSHR010000315.1:0-2045 GCA_041752155.1 Thiobacillaceae bacterium
ATGCCCTGGCTGGCGGTGGCCACCACGCTCACGTCCTGGGCGCCGGTGATGGGCGCGGCGCCGGCGTTGATGTCGGCATCGCCGATCCGGGCGGTGGCCTTGTGGTCCAGGGTGAAGAAGTCCACCGCGCCGGCGAAGGCCAGCTTCTCGCTTTCCACGGCGGTCTGGGTCCAGGAGGTGGCGTTGATCGGGTCCCCGGCCACGTCGTACAACGCCTCGCCCAGCTTGTACCAGGCCTCGGCGTCGTTCCAGTCCATGGTCTTGAACTTGCCGATGAGGGTTTCCCACTGGCCCCAGAACGGGCTGATGATGGTCTGGGCGTTGACGTTCAGGGCGCCACCGGCGCTGATCACGGCGCCGTCGCCGATCAGGGCGTCGGCGTGATGGTTCATGTCGATCACCGCCACCGAGGCGGAGATGGCCACTTTCTTCTTGTCCTCCGGCGCGTTGGGGTCGCCCGGCAACTGGGTGTCCAAATCACGCTGGTCCACCGCCGCCGAGGTCTCGAAGCTGACGCTCTCCTCGGCCTTGGCCAGCACATTCAGGGCGCCCGGGGTGGTGACGTGGGCACCAGCGGCCACCTCGGCCTTGACGTTGTTGTCGTTCTCCACCCAGGCGAAGGCGGCGGACAGGCCCAGCTTGCTGGACGCGCCGCTGCGCGAGTCGGTGCTGGGGGCGGCGGCGACGAAATCGGACAGCTTCTCGAACAGGATTTCGTCCACCGGCTTGGCGCTGGTGATGGCCTCCTGGAGGTCCGGGCTGCCGGCGGTGCAGGCGGCGGCGGACACCTCGGTCTCGGCCTCGGCCAGGGTGGATTTCACCGCCACCTGGCCCGCCGTGACGTTGCCGCCCAGGCTGGCGGTGAGGGTGGTGTCGCTGATCAGTACCGAGATGCCGGCGGAGGCGATGCCGTCCTTGAACGAGCCGCCGCTGGCCGCCACGCTGTGGCTCTTCTCGCCGCTGGCCTCCACGTCCAGGGAGCTGGCGCGGGTGATGGTGGCGTTGCTGCCCACGGTGGTCTCCGCCACCTGCTTGCCGATGCCCACGGCGAAGGAGAGGTTGGCGTACTTGCTGGCGGAGGAAGCGGCGTTGCTGAAGGCGCCGGTGTTGACCGTATCCACGCTCACGGACAGGGTGCTGTCGGCCTGGCTCTTGAGGCTCATGGCGCCGTCGGAACCCAGAGTGGCGTTGCCGATATTCACCTTGGCCTGGGAGTCGGTCTCGCCGTAGCCGAAGCCCACCAGGGTGCTCATCACCTTCATGCTGGCGTCGGCGATGGAATGGGACTCGATGTCCAGGGTGCCGCTGGCGTCGATGCTGGCGCCGTCGTCCACCTCGACGGTGGCGTGGGCCTTGGAAATGGTCAGGTTGGCGCCGATGCGCAGGCTGCCGAGGAAGTCGAGGATGGTGTCGCCGTACTCGTTGCCGGTCCACACCCACTTGTCGTTGGCGGTGGCCTTGATGCTCACGTTGCCGCCCTTGATCACGGCGTTCTTGATGCTGATGGAGGCGATGGAATCCTCCACCGAGCCGAACAGGGGCGTGGACTGGTTGTCGGTGGCGGTGATGCTGATGGCGCCGGCGGCCTTGCCGTTGTTGGCGTGAGCCAGCAGCTGGCTGCCGTTCTTGATCTCGATTTCCTTGGCGCTGACGCTGATGTCGCCGGACTTGCCCTGGGACTGGCCGCTGGCGTGGTTGGCGCGGGTGTCCGCCAGCCCACCCAGATCGCGCGAGGACACCACCACATCGTCCAGGGTGACTTTCTTGTCGGCGGTGATGGTGACGTTGGCCCCATGGGAGTAGAAATCGTCGCCGCTGCCGCTCCAGGTGAGGTTTTCCGGGTCGATCAGGATCGCGCCTGCCTGGTCCAGCGCGCCGCTGCCGCCTCGGGCGGACAGGCCGTTGCCCTGGAGGGTGACGTCGTGCTTGGCGGAGAACTCGACGAAGCCGCCGTCGCCGGTTTCGCCAGCATCGGCGGACACTTTGCCGCTGGCCGTCAGGGTGGAATTCCGATCGGCCATGACGGTGACGGAACCGCCGTCGGC
>JBGSHR010000316.1:0-1686 GCA_041752155.1 Thiobacillaceae bacterium
GCTGGTGCTGGCGCTGGGCCTGATCCAGGCCGCCGGCGCCCGGGCCCAGATCGTCGAACTGAGCCAGGCCGAATTCGTCCTGAGCGACACGGAGCACCCGCCCGGCGACCATGCCGCCTGGCAGCCCCAAGCCTTGCCAGACCGTTGGAATACCAGCCGGCCCGGGGCGGGCGAAAACGGCTGGTATCGCATCCGCTTCCAGGCGCCCGCCTCGGACGACCCGCTCCAGGCGGTCTATCTGCCCAAGATGGGGCTCAATGCCGCGCTGTTCCTCAACAGTGTCCCCATCGGCGATGGCGGGTCGTTTCCCGAGCCCATCGCGCGCAACTGGAACCGCCCCCTGATCTTCCTGATTCCCCCCGGCCTGCTGCGCCCCGGCCAGAACACCCTGCACATCCGCCTGCGCTCCCACCCCTACGCCCAGGCCTTTCTGCACCCGCTGTGGGTGGGGCCGGAAGAAGAACTGCGCGTGAAATACGAGCGTGCCTATTTCCTGCGCATCACCCTGAACCAGACCGCCACCCTGCTCATCACCGCCATCGGCATCCTGATGCTGAGCCTGTGGTGGCAGCGCCGCCAGGACACCCCCTATGCCTATTTCGGCATCTCCGCCCTGGTCTGGGCCGCCCAATCCACCAACCTGTATCTGCGCCAAGTACCCCTGTCCACCGCCCACTGGGAGATCCTGGCCAGCAGCAGTATTCAGGTGTTCTCGGGGTTTCTGTTGATCTCGCTGCTGCGTTTCTCGGTGGCCGGCGGCCGACCCCTGATCCCCGCTCTGTGGGCCTCCGTCCTGTTGGCGCCCGTGTGCATCGGACTGGCGCCGGCCCGGTACTTCCTGCCCGTGACCACCTTCTGGCACCTCTACACCCTGGTGGGGACCATCGCCACCCTGGCCCTGCTGGTGCGGGCGGCCTTCCGGTGGCATAACCGGGATGCCCGTTTCCTGGTGGGCGCCATGAGCCTGGTGGTGGTGTTCGCCTCCCATGACTGGCTCATGCACAGCCGTTTCCTGTGGCTCCGTCACATGCGCTGGCCCCTGGATGATGTCTATCTCCTGCACTACAGCGCGCCCATGCTGTTCCTGGTCGTGGGCCTGATCATGACCGGCCGCTTCGTGCGCGTGCTCAACGAGTTCGAGCAACTGAACGACGAACTGGAGTCCCGGGTGCGGGCCAAGCACGGCCAGTTGCAGGAGAGTTTCACGCGCATGCGCGCCCTGGAGACGGAACAGGCGGTATCGGAAGAACGCGAGCGCATCTACCGGGATCTGCACGACGACGTGGGGGCCAAGCTCCTGTCCCTGGTGTATCGCGCCGGCACCCCGGAGAACGCCGAGCTGGCCCGCTCCGCCTTGCAGGAATTGCGCGACGTGGTGTCCACCACCCGGGCGGAAAATCTCTCCCTGGCGGCAGCCTGCGCCGACTGGCGCGCCGAATGCGAACAACGCTTGGCCGAGGCCGGCATCGCCCTGGACTGGGGACAGAGCGGCGAACTGGAAGGCATCCAGCTGACCCAGCCCCAGGCCCTCAACCTGGGCCGCATCCTGCGCGAGGCCATCAGCAACCTGATCAAGCACGCCCAGGCCGGGCGGGCGAGCATCCACATCGGCGCCCAGCAGGGCATGCTGGCCTTGACGATCCGCGACGACGGCATCGGCTGCGACCCCGAGCAGGCGCGCAACGG
>JBGSHR010000317.1:0-1577 GCA_041752155.1 Thiobacillaceae bacterium
CCCCGCGCGCCAGGGCTATGCCATCACCGGCGCCCAATGGCGCTGCATGGTTGACGCCGGCTGGCACGGGCAGATCGCCCGGCCCTGAAACCATCCGTGGCCACTCGGTATCGATTTAACAACTGAGGAAAACAAGGGGAAATTCGACCCAGCCCACTTGGGATCGGCCCCTCATAACACCCTGATCCGTTGTTGATACTCGGCAACACTATGGCAATACAATGCCGTGACGGATCGACCTCTGGGAAAAGATGAATCGCGCACAGACCTTGCAATTGCTGGCGGAACATAAGCCGGTGCTCATGCAACGCTTCAACGTCGCAGACCTCGCCCTGTTCGGCTCCACCGCACGCGACACCGCTGGTGAAAACAGCGATATCGACATCCTCGTCGCCTTCGATGGCCCCGCCACCACGCAACGCTATTTCGGCGTCCAGTTCTACTTGGAAGACCTGCTGGGCCGCTCCGTTGATCTGGTGACGGATAAGGCCCTACGCCCGGAGCTTCGTCCATACATCGAGAAAGAAGCGCTCCATGTCTGAGCCGACGCCACGCGAGTGGCGTTTCTATGTAGACGACATGATCGGCTTTGCCGAGAAGATATGCGCCTATACCGAAGGCCTGGATCAAGCCGGGTTTACGGCAAGCAGCCTCAACTACGACGCCACAGTACGTAATCTGGAGTTGATCGGCGAAGCAGCCACCCATATTCCGGAAGACATTCGTCAAGCCAATGGCCAGATACCCTGGCGCCTCATCATTGCTCTGCGCAACCGGCTGATTCACGGCTATCTCGGCATCGACAACGACACGCTCTGGAGCGTGATCAAGACTGATGTCCCGGCCCTGCTGCCATTGCTGCTGGAGCTCAGAGCGCGTTTCGCTTGAGCTGGTTTTAAGGGTTAACGGGCCCGCCCTTTGCTCCGGCGACGCAAAAGGCCGCCTGCCTTGACCTGTCCGGGGGCTTTGCCATAGTCCGGCCCATACGCCCCGCCGCAAACAACCAGAACGGCAAATTCAAACGGCAAGAAACCTGGGAGGGTTTTGAACTTGGCAGCCCGTTTTTCCATTCGGCCGGCAGCCTCATCGCCTATCTCGCCTACGCCTGGGACAAATCCGCCGCCCAACAAGGCCGCCGGCACACCCCGGAAAACACCCTGCACCTGCTCGCCCTGCTGGGCGGCTGGCCCGGCGCCCTGCTGGCGCAAAGACGGCTACGCCACAAAAACCGGAAGGCCGCGTTTCAAGGGGTGTTCTGGGGCACGGTGGCGATCAACTGCGGCGGGCTGGGGTGGGGGATGACGCGGGATGGGGTGGAGTTGCTGAGCACCGTGTTAGGTGCGGCTTGAATTGGCCGGGAACTTGGAAATTAAATTGAACCTGACCCCCATGGCGCTAAGTTAAGGCTCTGAGGCAAGCACGGGTGCCGTTTTGCCCCCTCTCCCGCAGGCGGGAGAGGGCTGGGGTGAGGGAGTATCCACCATGACCACGCTTGCTAAGACCCTCATCCCCGGCCCTTCTCACCTGCGATGACGATGTCCCGCCTGCGGGAGAAGGGAGAAAGGCGCGGTTAGCCT
>JBGSHR010000318.1:0-1869 GCA_041752155.1 Thiobacillaceae bacterium
CCGGGCACCGCCGCTGCCAAGCCCGCCCCGCGCCGGCGCGGACCAGGAAATAGCGAGCGCTGATTGATCAAGTGGCTGCTGACCCTGGGGCTCGGCCTGCTGCTCACCGGGCTGCTGGCACCCTGGCTGAGAAAGCTCGGCCTGGGGCGCTTGCCGGGGGATGTCCGGATCCGCGGCAAGCGGGGCGTCTACCATTTCCCCATCGCCAGCAGCCTGATCCTGTCCGCGCTGCTGGGCTTCTTCGTCTGGCTGGTGTAAGCCTTACTTCTTCATGTCCTTCATGCGTTCCACCACCTTCTTGGTGATGTCCACCTTGTCGCCCATGTAGAGGACGTTTTCCTCGCTCAGGATCAGGTCGAAATTCTCGGCCTTGGCCAGGCTGGTGACCGCTTTCATGGCCAGGTCGCGGATGATTTTGAGTTCTTCGTTGCGGCGCTGGCCCAGGTCTTCCTGGAAGGTCTCGATTGCGCTTTTCAGTTCCCGCTGGCTGCCTGTGATGTCTCTTTCCATGTCCCGGCGCGCGCTGTCGCTCATGGTCATGGTCTCGCGCACGAGTTTTTCCTGCTTGAGATTGAGCGCCTTCTTCATCTCCACCAGCTTGGCTTCCCGGGGGGCGAATTCCTGCTTGATCTTCTCCGAGGCCTGGGTCGACTGGGGAGCGGATTCAATGATGGCCCGGGTGTTGACCACACCGATGTGCAGTTCGGCGGCGGCGGCGCCCTGGCTCAAGACGAGGGGGCTCAAGACAAGGGCCAGGCCAAGAATGCCGCTCAGTAGCTTCAGTAGTTTCATGCTCCAGTCCTCTTTCATGGATGACATTGTGGAAGGGGGGCCTGGCGCGGGGTGTCCCTCGCCGGCGCAAAACCCGGGCTTTATATCACTCCGAACCGGAGCTTGCTGTCGGCATTCGATGTCGCCCCCTGTTTTTGGGGGCAGAGCCAAGATGCCCGAGTGTCGGTCAAGCCATGATTTTCTTAAAGAAAATCGCCGCCGTGGCCGTTACTGCCAGTAACAACAGCCGCTTAAATCATCGGGTCGTACCGCCATGCTGGAACAAATCACCTTCACCGGACGCGAGCTGTTGCTTGCCATTCTCCTCGCCACGGTGATCTATCTTCTGGAAGTGCTGGTGTTCTCCCGGCGCAGGAAACCCCAGGTCGATCCTGAAGCCCAGGCACGCTTGGAAACCTTGCAGGCGGCAATCAACGGCCTGGAGGCGCGCGTGGAAATGCTGGAGACCCGGCCGCCGGTGGAATCCGCCCTGGATACCCAGACCACCACCTATGCCGAAGCCGTGCGCATGGCACGGGAAGGGGCGTCTTCCAAGGAGTTGGCCCATGCCTTGGGCATCTCCCTGTCGGAAGCCGATCTCATCATCGCCCTGCATCGAGTCGAGTCATGAAACTACGGGTGGAGTCATGAAACGGCGGGTCGGATCGTGAATCTTGCCGCCTTGCCGGAGTTGCTGCTCTCCTGGGTCAAGAACCAGGGAGCGGCCCTGCTCAAGGGCGAGACGGGCGAGCCGGCCAGCGGCTTCAAACCCGGCGCCCAATATGACGGCAAGGTGCTGGACCAGCTCACCAACGGCCGCCATCTGGTGCAGGTGGCGGGGCAGAAGCTGGACATGAACCTGCCCGGCAATACCCGCGCGGGAGACACGGTGAAGCTCACCTTCGTCAACGCCGGGCCGCGCCCCACCTTCCTGCTCAACCAGACGGCAGCCACCGCCCCCCAGCAGGTCCGGCTCTCCAGCACCGTCCAGCAGGTGCAAGCCCTGATACGTTTCGCCCAGACTGTGCCTGTCCAGCAGAGCGCGCCTGTCCAGGCCGCGGCGTCTCCGCTGGCCAATGCCCCGGCCGGAGCCGCCGG
>JBGSHR010000319.1:0-2835 GCA_041752155.1 Thiobacillaceae bacterium
GCGAAGGAGGCCCGGGAAGCCGCGGCCAAGGCGGCGGCCGAAGCCGCCAAGGCCAAGGAAGAGGTGGTGGTATGAATATGTCCGTTGCCGAACTGGGCCGTGTGCTTCCCCCTTTGCAAAAGGGGGATCAAGGGGGATTTAGCGGGCTGTGCCATAGCGACCTGCGTCAAATCCCCCCTGGCCCCCATGGCACCAAGTCAAGGCTCACTGCGTCTTTCTCCCTTCTCCCGCAGGCGGGAGAAGGGCTGGGGATGAGGGTCTTGGCAAGGGCAGTCATGGTGCAAGCGCCCTCACCCCAACCCTCTCCCGCCTGCGGGAGAGGGAGCAATACGGCGACTGTGCTCGTCCCTAGCCTTAACTTAGCGCCATGGCCCCCTGGCCCCCCTTTGCAAAAGATGGAATCCATCTCCTCGCCAGTTGGCGTTTCAGGTAAGCCTTCATGAGCTCCCTCGCCCACTCTCCCCACGCCCATGCCCCCCAGACCGTGGGCCGGGTCATGGCCACGGTGATGCTGGCCCTGGTGCCGGCCACCCTGTTCGGCTTCTGGCTCTACGGCTGGCCCGCCATCAATCTGTGGGCGGTGTCCCTGATCAGCGCCCTGCTGGCCGAGGCCTTGGTTCTGAAGCTGCAATCCCAGCCGGCGCGGCCCGCCCTGATGGACGGCTCCGCCCTGCTCACCGCCTGGTTGCTGGCCCTGTCTCTGCCGCCCTGGGCGCCCTGGTGGATCGCCGCTCTGGGTGCCGCCTTCGCCGTCATCGTCGCCAAGCAGGTGTTCGGCGGCCTGGGCCAGAACGTATTCAACCCGGCCATGGCGGCCCGGGTCATGCTGCTCATCTCCTTTCCGGTGGAGATGACCACCTGGGTGGGGCCCAACCCCATCACCTCGGCCCATGCGCCGGGCCTCCTGGAAGGCCTGGCGGTCACCTTCTCCGGCCTGCAACTGGACGGCGTTTCCAGCGCCAGCCTGCTGGGCCACGTGAAGACCGAGTTCACCCGGGGCTTGAACCTGAGCCAGGCCCTGGAAGGTTTCCTCGCCCCGGGTGACATGCTCTGGGGCGACATGTCCTGGGGTCACCGGGCCGGCAGCCTGGGCGAGACCTCCGGCCTGCTGCTGTTGCTGGGTGGCCTGGTCCTGATCGGCAAGCGACTCATCACCTGGCACGCCCCCGTGGCCATGCTGCTGGGGGTGGCGGCGCCGGCCCTGCTGGCCAGCCTCATCGCCCCAGACCATTACCCCGGCCCCATCTACCACCTGCTTTCCGGCGGCGTCATGCTGGGGGCCTTCTTCATCGTCACCGATCCGGTCACCTCCCCCAATACGGCGGCGGGCCAGTTCCTGTTCGGCCTGATGTGCGGACTGCTCACCTGGATCATCCGCACCTGGGGCGGCTATCCGGAGGGCGTGGCCTTCGCCGTCATGCTCATGAATGCCGCCACGCCGGTCATCGACCGCTACGTCAAGCCGCGCATCTACGGCCGCACCCGCGCCGGCAAGCCGCTGCCAGTCGAGCCCGCGGTCGCCGCGTCGATGAAGAGGGAGGCGTGATGAACCTGGACGCCCTGCGCGACAAACTCTCCTACCAGGGCCTGCTCCTGGCCAGCGCGGCCTTGATCACCAGCGGTGCCCTGGCTCTGGCCTCCAAGGCCACCGGACCGGAGATCCAGGCCGCCGAGGCGCGCGACCTGAAGACTTCCCTGAGCCAGGTCCTGCCCGGCCAGTACGACAACGACCTGCTCAAGGACACCCTGGTGCTGCCCGGCCCGGACGGCGAAGTGACGGTGTATCGGGCGCGCCGCCAGGGCCGCGTGGAAGGCGTGGTGTTCCAGGTCACCGGCCACGGCTATGCCGGCGCCATCGTCTGCATGATGGGCGTGGACAAGGACGGCCACATCCTCGGGGTACGGGTGCTGAAGCATGCCGAGACCCCGGGCCTGGGCGACAAGATCGAACCGGCCAAGGGCGACTGGATCCACGTCTTCGAGCACAAATTCCTGGGGGACCCGCCCGAGGACAAGTGGGGGGTGAAGAAGGACGGCGGTGTGTTCGACCAGTTCGCCGGCGCCACCATCACCCCGCGCGGCGTGGTGAAGGCGGTGAAAGGCGGGCTGGAGTTCTTCGCCCAAGAGAAGACCCGGTTGCTGGATGAAACCACCCAGGCCCCCCGGGTCGCTAGCCAAGGAGCAGGCTCATGAGCTACGCACGCATCGCCAAGGACGGCCTGTGGGACAACAACGTGGTGTTCGCCCAGATGCTCGCCCTGTGCCCCCTGCTGGCGGTCACCGGCACGGCCACCAACGGCCTGGGCATGGGCCTGGCCACCACCGCCGTGCTCACCGTCTCCAACATCCTCATCTCCAGCCTGCGCCGCTTCATCAGCGCCGAGGTGCGCATCCCGGTGTACATCGTCTTCATCGCCACCCTGGTGACCCTGGTGGACATGAGCCTGAACGCCTGGGTGCACGAGCTGTACAAGGTGCTGGGGCTGTTCATCGCCCTGATCGTGGTGAACTGCGCCATCCTCGGCCGGGCCGAGTCCTTCGCCGCCAAGAACCCGGTGCCCGCCGCCGCCCTGGACGGCCTGATGATGGGCCTGGGCTTCACCCTGGCCCTGGTGGTGCTGGGTGGCGTGCGCGAGATCCTCGGCAGCGGCACCTTGTTCGCCAATGCCCACCTGCTCCTGGGCCAGGCCTTCGCCTTCCTGGAGCTGACCCTGATTCCGCAATACAAGGGCTTCCTGCTCATGATCCTGCCGCCGGGCGGCTTCCTGGCCCTGGGCTTCCTCCTGGCCGGCAAGCGCGTGCTGGACCGACGCCGCGCCGCCCGCGCCGAGACCC
>JBGSHR010000320.1:0-5830 GCA_041752155.1 Thiobacillaceae bacterium
GCTGGCGCCGGTGACGAAGCCGGCCCGGGCCAGTTCCGCCGCCCCCGGCAGCACCGGCAGTTTCGAGAACTCGATGCGGGCGATGAGTCGGGAGCCCCGGGCCAGTTCCAGGCCGTGGCCCAGGAGGCCGAAGCCGGTCACGTCGGTCATGGCGTGCACGCCGTCCAGCTGGCCCAGTTCCGTGCCGGGGGTGTTGAGCTGGGTGGTGGAGGCGATCATGGCGCGGTAGCCCGCCTCCGGCAGTTGGTCCTTCTTCAGCGCCGCCGAGTAAATGCCCACACCCAGGCCCTTGCCCAGGATCAGCACGTCCCCGGCCTGGCCGGCGCTGTTCTTCTTGATGCGCGCCGGGTCCACCACGCCGATGGCCACCAGGCCGTAGATCGGTTCCTGGGAGTCGATGGAATGGCCGCCGGCGATGGGGATGCCCGCGTCCTTGGCGGCCGCCTCGCCGCCGGCCAGGATCTGGCGGATGGTGTCGTGGGGCAGCTTGTCGATGGGCATGCCCACCAGGGCCAGGGCGAACAGGGGCTGGCCGCCCATGGCATAGACGTCGGAGATGGCGTTGGTGGCGGCGATGCGGCCGAACTCGAACGGGTCATCGACGATGGGCATGAAGAAATCGGTGGTGGCGACGATGGCCTGGCGCTCGTTGAGCCGCCATACCGCCGCGTCGTCGCTGGACTCGATGCCCACCAGCAGGTCCGGAAAGCTGGCGCCCAGACCCTTGCCGAAGGGGGTGGCGGACAGGATCTGCTCCAGCACCGCCGGGGCGATCTTGCAGCCGCAGCCGCCGCCGTGGGAAAGATGGGTGAGTCGGATCGGGGTATTGAGAACGGGTTCGGTCATGGTCGGTGCGGGTCCCCACGGGACGCTAGGCGGAAACCGCCAAGGATACCTGTTGCCGCCGGATGTTCGCAGTGGGGGCGGCGATCAGCGCGCGCGGCGCCCCGTCAGGTAGATGCCCAACAGGGCCAGTCCCAGCAACGTCAGCACCCCGCCATTGCCCCAGATCAGGTAGGGCGTGTCGCCCATGCGCCCCTGGGCCGTGCCGGTGAGGGTGCCGGTGCTGAAGGACGGCAGCTGGCCACGTACCCGGCCCTGGGCGTCCAGGATGGCGGTGATGCCGGTATTGTTGGCGCGCAGTTGCCAGCGCTCCGCCTCCAGGGAGCGCATGGCGCCGATCTGCAAATGCTGGGCGGGTGACAGACTGTTGCCGAACCAGGCGTCGTTACTTACGTTCACCAGCAGGGTCGCGGCGCGGGCGGCATGGATGCGCTCCTCGCCGAAGGCATCCTCGTAGCACACGTTCACCGCCAGTTTCTGCCCGGCGGCAGCCAGAGGTGGCTGGTTCACGGCGCCCAGGGAGAAGTCGCCCAGGGGAATGGACATCATGTCCACCGCCCAGCGGAAACCGAACGGCACAAACTCGCCGAAGGGCACCAAGTGGTGCTTGCGGTACAGCCCCTCGGGCGAGGCGCCCATGCTCACCACGCTGTTGTAGTAGTGCTCCGGCCCCGCGTCCTCGGGCAGGCCGATCACCAGGTCGCCGCCGTGGCCGCGCATATGGTCCGCCAGCATTTCCAGGTAATCCCGCGGCACATTGGAGCGGAACAGGGGCAGGGCGGTCTCCGGCGTGACCACCAGCCGGGCATCGCTGGCCAGCACCTGGCGGGCATAGAGGCGCAGGGTGGCGTCCAGCTTCTCGGGGCGGAATTTCATGTCCTGGGACACGTTGCCCTGCAACAGGGCCACGCTGACCGGCGCCCCCTCGGCCCGGGTCCAGGCCACCTGTTGCAGGCCCCAGCCGGCGAGCCAGACGACCAACCCGAAACCCAGGAGGAGCGGACGCAGGCTGGCCAGTGTGCCGGCGCTCAGGGCCACCATCAGGCTCACCCCATACACCCCCAGCACCGGGGCATAGCCCACTAACGGGCCGCCCATATCCGCGCCGTTGGGCGCCTGGGAATAACCCAGGGCGAGCCAGGGAAAGCCGGTGAAAATCCAGCCCCGCACCCACTCCAGCAGAACCCAGGCGACAGGCAGGGCCAGGCCGAGACGCAGGGATGAAGCGGGCGCGAGCCGGGCGGCCAGCCAGAGGGCCAGCCCCGGGAACAGGGCGATGAAGGCGCAGAACAGCAGAGTAGCCAGAACGGCCACCGGCGCGGGCATGCCGCCGTAAACGGAGATGCTCACGTATACCCAGGACACCCCGGCCAGGAACAGACCCAGACCGTAACCCCAGCCGCTCAGGAAGGCGCTCCGGGGCGTGGCATCGCGCGCCAGCCAGAACAGGGCCGCCAGGCTCAGCACGGGCAGGAGAAACCAGCCCACCGGGGCATAGCCCGGCACGGCCAGGGCGCCCAGCAGGGCGGGCAGGAAAACGACGCGGAGGAGCGATTTCATGGTCATGGCCTCACAGCCGCAGCCCGCAACGCGCGGGGCGACACGGACGGCGCGCGCGCATCAGCCCATGCTGAAGGCCACGAAGGCCACTTCGTCGCCGCCCTTGACCGGCGTGTCCAGCTCCGCGAACTGCTTGTTGACGGTGATCTTCATGGTGGGGACGGGCTTTTCGAACACCACGGTCCAGTTGTCGCCGCGCCGCGCCAGGTAGGCCATGAGGCCCTGCACGTCCTTGACCGAGTGGGGCAGGAACATGAATTCGCTCTCCCGGAAGAGCATCTCCACCAGGTGGCCGAAGTAGAGAATGGTGATCTGTTGGCTGCTCATGACGCTCGCAATACAAAATCGAATGGCCGGCATTTTAGCCTCCCTATAATGCTGACCCATGACTCATCTGCATGCCCCCACCGATCTCCTCGCCGGACTCAACCCCGATCAACTCGCCGCCGTTACCGCCCCGGGCTCCGCCCTGGTCCTGGCCGGGGCCGGTTCCGGCAAGACCCGGGTACTCACCACCCGCATCGCCTGGCTGATCCAAGGCGCCCAGGTCTCGCCCATGGGCCTGTTGGCGGTGACCTTCACCAACAAGGCGGCCAAGGAGATGCTCACCCGCCTCAGCGCCATGCTGCCCATCAACACCCGGGGCATGTGGGTGGGCACCTTCCACGGCCTGTGCAATCGGCTGCTGCGCACCCACCACCGGGAGGCGGGCCTGCCCCAGCTGTTCACCATCCTGGATTCCTCCGACCAGCTCTCGGCGGTGAAGCGCACCCTGCGCGCCCTCAACGTGGACACGGAGAAATACGACCCGCGCAAGGTGCAGAGCTTCATCAACCAGAACAAGGAGGCGGGTCTGCGCGCCGACAAGGTGGAGGCCTGGGACCCCTATTCCCGGCGCCTCACCGAGTACTACGCCGCCTACGACGCCCAGTGCCAGCGGGAAGGGGCGGTGGACTTCGCCGAGCTGCTGCTGCGCGCCTACGAACTGCTGTCGCGCAATGCCCTGCTGCGTGAGCACTATCAAACCCGCTTTCGCCACATCCTGGTGGACGAGTTCCAGGACACCAGCCGCCTGCAATACCTCTGGCTGAAACTGCTCAAGGGCCCCGACAGCGCCCTGTTCGCGGTGGGGGATGACGACCAATCCATCTACGCCTTCCGCGGCGCCGACGTGGCCAATATGTCCCTGTTCATGGACGAGCTGGGCATCGCCGCGCCCATCAAGCTCACCCGCAACTACCGCTCCGTCACCACCATCCTGGACGCCGCCAACGCGGTGATCAGCCACAACAAGGAGCGCCTGGGCAAAGACCTGTGGACCGACGCCGGCAAGGGCGAGCCCATCCGCCACTTCCAGGCCTACGACGACAGCGAGGAGGCGCGCTTTCTCGTCGAGGAGATCCAGTCTCTCAAGCGCGAGGGCCAGGACTACCTGGACATGGCGGTGCTGTACCGCTCCAACGCCCAGTCGCGCAGCATCGAACACGCCCTGTTCTCGGTGGGCATCCCCTACCGGGTGTACGGCGGCCTGCGCTTCTTCGAGCGGGCCGAGATCAAGCACGCCCTGGCCTACCTGCGCCTGGCCGCCAACCCGGAGGACGACAACGCCTTCCTGCGGGTGGTGAATTTCCCCGCAAGAGGCATAGGCGCCCGCACCCTGGAGGCCGTGGACGCCGAGGCCCGGGCCGCCGGCACCAGCCTGTGGCAGGCGGCGTGCCGTTCCGGCAAGAAATTCGCCGCCTTCGTGCAATTGGTGGAAGGCCTGAAGAACGGCACCGCCGGCCTGCCCCTGGCGGAGGCGGTGGATCACGTGGTGGCCGGTTCCGGCCTGCTGGAGCACTACAAGAACGAGAAGGACGGCGAGGACCGGGTGGAGAACCTGGGCGAACTGGCCAACGCCGCCGCCGCCTTCGCCGCCGACAGCGACGATCAATCCCTGGAGGCCTTCCTGGGCCACGCCGCCCTGGAGGCCGGCGAGCACGAGGCGGCCCAGGGCCAGGACGCGGTCCAGCTCATGAGCGTGCATGCCGCCAAAGGCCTGGAGTTCCACGTGGTGTTCATCACCGGCCTGGAAGAGGGTCTGTTCCCCCACGAGAACAGCCTGAACGAGGCGGACGGCCTGGAGGAGGAACGCCGCCTCATGTACGTGGCCATCACCCGCGCCCGGCGCCGCCTCTATATCACCCATGCCCAGATGCGCATGCTGCACGGCCAGATGCGCTACGGCCTGGTCTCGCGCTTCCTGGAGGAGATCCCCGAGGCCCTGGTGCAGTCCCTCGGCAAGCGCCCGTCCCGGCCAGAGCCACGCATGGCGGAACCGGTGGCCCATTACCATCCCCGCCCGGTATCGCAACGGGAGGCCAACCTGCCGTTCCCGGTGGGCAGCCGGGTAAGCCATCCGCGCTATGGCGAGGGGGTGGTGGCCGGCTATCAGGGCCAGGGGCCGGACACCGAGATCACCGTCACCTTCCCCAAGCAGGGACGCAAGGTATTCATCCTCGACTACGCCCGGCTGGAGGCGGCGTAGCGCTCACGCCGTTGCCACCCTTCGACTAGCTCAGGACAGGCCCTTCGACGGGCTCAGGACAGGCTTCGATACGCCTTGCGTTGCAAGGCTACTCAGCACGAACGGGGTTGGGAAACATGCTGACAATCCATTCGTCCCGAGCAGGCGGTCCGTTCGTCCTGAGTAGGCGCGTAGCGCCGTATCGAAGGAAGCGCCCGGCCCGAGGTCGCATGGATATGTATTTCATCATTGCTGCCCCGCTGAACCGCGCCGCCCCTTGCGCCCCTCGTCCCAGCCATGAGCGAACCCCACCAAACCCATGAAGCCGCGCATCAGGCCGTAGGCCAGCCAGGAGGTGAAGCGCGCATACCAGGGAATAAGACGCCAGGCGTGGCGGTGGATGCGATGGGCGCCACGGTCCATGGCGTTCTGCAGGCTGGCGCGCAGTTCCTGGGCGAAGCGGCGGTCATGGGCCACCACGTTGGCCTCCCGCGCCAGCAGCAGGCTGAACGGGTCGATGTTGCTGGATCCCACGGTGGCCCAGGCGCCGTCGATGACCGCCGCCTTGGCGTGCAGTTCGGAGGCGTGGTACTCGAACACCTCCAGGCCGTTTTCCAGAAAATAGCGGTACAGGGCCCGGGTCGCCGCCTGGTAGAGGAAGATATCGCTGTGGCCCTGCATCACCAGCACCACGCGCACGCCGCGCCGGGCGGCCTCCACCAGGGCATGGCGGAAGCGCAGGCCGGGCAGGAAATAGGCGTTGGCGATGAGAATTTCCTGGCGTGACTGGCGGATGGCCTTCAGGTAAGCAGCTTCGATGGCGCGGCGCCGGCGCAGGGTGTCGCGGGTGAGAAATTCGCCCTGTTGTTCCCCCACCGCTTGGGCATCCGCCTTGAGCCAGGCCTCCTCGCCCCGGTGCAG
>JBGSHR010000321.1:0-5000 GCA_041752155.1 Thiobacillaceae bacterium
GCGACTTGGCGGTGGGCTTCGTCCAGACGGAGGTCGTCGGCCACCTCCACGTGTGCCTCCAGGGAAAGGGAGCCCTCCTGCTGATAAATGCGAATGCCGTGAACACCGAGCCCGCGGCGAGCGGCGAGCAAGCGCAGCGTCGTAATCAATCCGCCATCACCCACGCTGACAGGCTCGACATGGACAATGACATCGGCGCCAGGGAGGCAGGACCGCCATGCGGCCGATGCGGCCCTCGGTGGTGAGGCGCCCACAGGCGATGATGCCATCCTCGGCATCGAACGCCACCAGCCACAGGCAGGCGGCGTCCCGGTCCTCCCATTCCAGGGCCTCGGGCACGCCCTGCTCGTCGATGAAGACGTGACGCCGGACCCGGGCGATGGCTGCCTCGTCCTCACGCCAGTCGGCGGCACGAACCATGAAAGCGGGAGTTTCTGGCATGGGAAGACGGGTAAAATGGCGCGGTTTTTCTGATAGGAGTTTGCCATGAAACTCTACGGCATCCCCAACTGCTCCACCGTCAAGAAAGCCCGCGCCTGGCTGGAAGAGCGCGATATCCCTTATGAATTCCACGATTACAAGAAACAGGGCGTGCCCGAGGCCTTCCTGAAGACCCTCATGAAGATCCTGGGCTGGGAAACCTTGCTCAACCGCAACGGCCCTACCTGGCGCAAGCTGCCGGAGGCGCGCCGGGCCCAGGTCAAGGACGCCGCCTCTGCCCTGGCCGTCATGGTGGAAAACTCCAGCGTCATCAAGCGCCCGATCCTGGATCGGGACGGCCAGTACCAGGTGGGCTTTTCCGAGGAAAACTACGGCGCGTTCTTTGGAGAATGAGCTTCAAACAAAGCTCATATCATATTGTTATAAAAATACTTTTAATCGCCAGACAAACGCCCATTCATGCCAAACAACAAAGCCCTGGACTACACCCGGGAACTCATCGCCCGCCGCTCCAACACCCCCGACGACGCCGGCTGCCAGACTTGGCTGGCGGAGAAACTGACCACCCTGGGCTTCCGTATCGAGACGGTCGACAGCCATGACGTGAGCAACCTCTGGGCGCGCCGGGGCGATGCCGCCCCCCTGGTGTGCTTTGCCGGCCATACCGACGTGGTGCCCACCGGACCGGTGGAACAGTGGTCCTCCGACCCCTTCCAGCCCAGCATCCGGGACGGCCGCCTGTACGGCCGGGGCGCGGCGGACATGAAGGGCTCCATCGCCGCCTTCCTGGTGGCGGTGGAAGCATTCCTGGCGAAGCATCCCGAGCACACCGGCTCCATCGCCTGGCTCATCACCTCGGACGAGGAAGGCCCGGCCGTGGACGGTACGGTGAAGGTGGTGGAACGCCTGGCGGCGCGCCAGGAGTTGATCGATTGCTGCATCGTCGGCGAACCCACCTGCGTGTCCCGCTTCGGCGACACCATGAAGAACGGCCGGCGCGGCTCCCTGCACGGACGGCTGCGCGTCAAGGGGGTGCAGGGCCACATCGCCTATCCCCACCTGGCCAGGAACCCCATCCATCTCGCCGCCCCCGCCATTGCCGAGTTGGCCGCCACGGTTTGGGACGCGGGCAACGAATATTTCCCCCCCACCACCTGGCAGATCTCCAACCTGCACAGCGGCACCGGCGCCATGAACGTGATCCCGGGCCATGCCGATATCGCCTTCAACTTTCGCCACGGCACCGCCAGCCCGGTGGAAAGCCTGCAAGCCCGGGTGTGCGCCATCCTGGATCGCCACGGCCTGGATTACGAGCTGGCCTGGGAGATCGGCGCCAAGCCCTTCCTGACGCCGCGCGGCAAGCTGGTGGACGCCCTGTCGGCGGCGGTGCAAGAGGTGGCGGGCGTCACCCCGGAACTCTCCACCACCGGCGGCACCTCCGACGGCCGCTTCATCGCCGACATCGCCCGGGAGGTGGTGGAGTTCGGCCCCATCAACGCCTCCATCCACAAGATCGACGAGAACGTGGGGGTGGACGAACTGGAGCAGTTGGCCCGGGTATATGAGGGTGTGCTGGAGCGGCTGCTGGCGGAGTGAGTCCCTGGCAAGGGCCCTTCGATACGCCCGCGTTGCGGGCTACTCAGGGCGAACGGGCTCCCGCCAAATGACCAACTTCCCGTTCGTGCTGAGTAGCCTTGCCCAGCAAGGCGTATCGAAGCCTGTCCTGAGCCTCGTCGAAGGGCCTGTCCTGAGCCTGTCGAAGGGCCGCGCCACGCTAGGTGAAACTACGGGCGGTGCCCCTCCCTACCAGTTGTACGCAACCCAGGCATGCAGCCTCGGTTCCCGCACCACCACCTCCCCCGGGTTGTCGCGCAGGGGCCAGGCCACGGCCAGGCGCGCGGAGATGCGGCCCTTCCAGTCCATCAGCACACCCAGGCCGGCGCCGGTGAGGATGTCGTCGCCGGTGACATCCTTGAGCGGTGCCGGGCGATAGGGGAAGGCGCCGCCGTGATCCAGGAACACGAAGCCGGTGAACAGGGGCGTGTTGGGGTCCCGCGTCAGGTATTCCTCCGGGTTCTGCAGGGCGTAGCGCAGTTCCGCGCTCATCACGTAGCCGCTGCGCCCGGACAGCAGGCCTTCCGAGTAGCCGCGCACGCTGGCGCTGCCGCCCAGCTGGAACTGTTCCGAGGCGGGCAGCAGGTCGTTGCCGGAGTACTGCAAACCGCCGCGCACCAGCACCTGGGCGCGCGGGGTGAAACGTTCCAGCCAGGCGGCGTTGGCGCGCAGGGCGGTGAAGCTGCTCTCGCCGCCGAAATGCTTCACGCCCTGGCTGAGGTTCGCATCCAGGGTCCAGGCCGAGGTCTCGTCCTGTTGTTCGCCGGAGACCCCGGCGGTGAGCACCATCAGGTCCACGTTCTGCTGGCTGACGCCGCCGAATTCGCTGATGGATTCCTTGGCGGAAGCGCGGCCATAGGCATTCCACAGCCGCCCGGCCTCCACCACCAGGGGCCGGGTCAGGCCCACGGTGAAATCCTGGGACTGGCCGCTCACGTCCAGGGGTACGAAGGCGCCCTCCACCACCTTGATGCCGCCGGTGCTGTAGGACACGTCCAGCTTCAGGTCCCGGGCGGTAAGGGGCACGGAATAACCCAGGTAGTAGCTGTCGCTGCCCTCCCCCACCACGGCGGAGAACAGCAGGCCGTCGCCCCGGCCGGTGAGGCCGGTGCGGCGCGCGGAGAAGCCCAGACGTTCCTCGCCCACGGTGTAGCGCCCGGCGTTGTCGACGAACACGGAGAATTGGTCGCGCTTGGGCTCCGCCGCCTCCACTTGCAGGTCGGTGGTGCCCGGGGCCTTGCCGGGCTGCACGCTGGCGCGCAACTGCACCTCATGGAGACGATTGAAGCGCAGCAGGTCGTCCTCCAGGCGGGGCACCGACATCAGCTCGCCCGGCGCCAGGCTCAGGCGTTCCCGCACGAATTCAGGCTTGACCTGGGTCACGGGGCCGAGGTGGATCTCCCCGACCCGCGCCTCCACCAGACGGATCTTCACCAGGCCGTCGGTGATCTCCTGGGGTGGCAGGAAGGCCCGGGCGGTGGGCATCTGCTTCTCGCTGTAGAGCTTGTTGAGGCCGGCCACCGCCTCGAACAGGTCCGCCAGGCTCAGGGTCTTGCCCTCGTAGGGGGCCAGCACCCCGCGAATCTCCTCCGGGCTGAGGATGACGGAGGGGTCCACCAGGAAGCCCTTCACCGGGATGTTCTTGGCCTGGGAGGCCTCCCCCGGCGCCGGTGCCCCCGGCAGGGTGATCTCCGGCTGTTCGGGTTTCTTGCGCAGACGCTGTTCCTGCAGCAGACGCTCCAGCTGTTCGCGCTCCAGGCGCTGCACCGCGCCCGCGTCAGGCGGATCGACGGCCAGGGCGGCGGTGCTCAACAGGCAGAGGGTGCAAGCCACCCCCCTCAGGATGGTTCGAGTGATCAAGGGATTCTCCAAGAGCTGAACAAATTCGATTTATACCGGGCAAATATTAACCGCCGCGCCGGCGCGAACCGGGCGGCGGTAACGGCGTCATGCCGGGTCAAGGGGCGGAGGGTGCGCTGCCCTCCTCCTCCAGCCAGCGCTCATCGTCCATCAGCTCCGGGTCCACGGTGACCAGGTTGCCGCTGGCCGGCGCGCCGGTATCGATGGCATTGAACGCGCCGAGCACCGACGGCTGGCCCTGCTGGGTGCGCAGGCTCTCGCCGTTGGTGCGGTCCACGTAGCCGCCCGGGTTGCTCTCGACGATGCGGCGCGGGTTCTGGTTGACCACGTAGGCGCCCACGTAGGCCACGGTGGGGGTGAGTTCGATGTCGAAGTCCCCGTCCAGGGTGAAGCCGCGGACATCCATGCCCGGGGGCGGGTTGCGGTCCAGGTGGTCGATGCGGGCGTTGAAGTAGGGAGTGTGGAAGCTGGCCCAATCCCCCACATGGCCCTGAAGCACCCGGAGGTTGGGGCTGTCCGTGGTCACCAGGCCGTTGCCCGTCACCAGGGTGCGCAAGATCGTCTCGCTGGCGCCGCGGATGTCCAGATTCACCTCCTGGGCCATGGTGCCGTTGAGGCCGGTTACGCGCAGCTCGGCGGGCTGGTTGGGGGTGATGGTCCGCATGGCCACGTCGATCAACCGGCCTTGCAGATTCAGTTCCCCGTCCGTGTTCACCTCCAGGGGCGCGTTGCCGCCGATGGCGTCCGGGGCGCTGATGAGGACATCGCCCCCGGCCACCACTTCCGGTCCGCCCAGGGCATCGGCAAGCACGCTGCCGCTACCGTCCAGGCCGGCCTGGATCGTCACCGGGCCGTCGGAATGCACGCTGCCGCCGGCGAACTCCACGTCGTCGTCGGCGCCAAGGGTCACGCTGGCATCGGCCTGGACCTGGCCCACCACCTTCATGCTGCCGTCGGCGATGGAGAGGCTGAAGTCGCCGTGGGTGGTGATGTCGCCCAGTTGGCCGGAGCCACCGGTGCTGTTGAGGTAGATGCCGTTGGGGGCGCGGGCGTCCAGGCGGCCCAGGGCGTCCACCGCCACGTCC